>NZ_APNL01000003.1:0-273949 GCF_040361435.1 Salinisphaera sp. C84B14
CCGGGCAAACCATGAGAGCCTGCCACTTCAGTCGCCATTAGTTTCACCGAGATGGCGCAACGGCTCCATTCGACTGTGGAGAATCCGAATGATGAAGATGTCTTCCGCGCGAACCCGATAAAAAATAACGTGGTGCCGATGATCGTGGCGAAGAACCCCGTCGCCGATGCTGGAGCATTCGCGGCCGACGTGCGGCGATCCACACAATAGCCGCATGACTTGATCTAGCTGCTCTGTGTACACGTCGGCCTGCCCGGTGCCGAAGTTCAAGAGCGTATATTCGTAAATCGTCTCGAAGTCTCTCGCCGCCAGGTTCGAGAGCCTATACATCGTGATGTTGCTTCACCCGACAGGCGATATCGTGAATCGATTCTTCGCTTTCCCCGCTTTGCTCACCTGCCGCAACGGCTGCCCTTAGCGCCGCGGTCGCCTGCTCCTGTCGCTCTAGCAACCGCAAGGCGGAGCGTACGACCTCGCTGGTCGAACCATAACGGCCGGACGCCACCAATTCGCCCACAAAATCATCCATTTGCGGGCCAATAGTGATACTGGTTGTTCTACCCATACAGCACCTGTTGTGTGATCTATTCACACAACTATACCAGCAAGTGCCTACCTGCCCTTACCTTCTAACCTGGCCGGCTCAAACTCCCTGTAGCTGCTACATGCTTGCTTACCGCTGATTCAGCGCGCTACACAACATAAGTACAGTTGTGTTGTATCGAGCTAATTACCGTACGATTTAGTACGTATTACATATCGCGTATCAGCACGATTTAGTCAGTTTTATGTGCCCAAGATCGCGGCTACGCGAACCGTTCACCTCTCGTCGTCGTTTACATGGCGCGCCGTACAAGTCGATCAGTTCGAGAGTGTTGTCGTAACAGAATTCGATCCCGCGGCCGAAGCGTCCCCCTGACGCCGCGGCCCGTCGTCGCTTGAATCGCATTTTAGCTGGGCGGATTTCGAAGCCGTCCGATCATCTATCGCAATACCGCGGGTTGATATGATGGGTTTGGGCGCGGCAGTTGGGCATTCACAGGCTTCTTTCCCATTCGCGCAGAGATCGAAGAACTAGCGATCGGCGCGCTCGCGCTGCCGGGCTGTATCCGCCCCGGCTACGACCGGGTGACCCGTTGATGGCCACGACTACCGAACTGAGAGTCGTGCCACGACGCCCTGCCCGCGATCATGGCGCGTGGCGAATATCCTTCGATGGCCAAGGTGCGTGTCGAACTGCGCACCACGGATTCACAGCAGACAATACCCCGGCATATTTAAGTCCATCCGGCAGCGACTGCCTGATCAGATAAGTAGCGGATTTCCCGAGCGCCTGCCCCGAGTCGTCGCCAATGCCGCACACCGTTTCAATTAGGAAGCCCGCGGCTAAGCCAGCGCCGAACTCGAGCGACGGCATGCCACCATGCACGAGCGTAAAAAAACACTCAAACTCGATCTTGAGCAGGCGCTAGAACCAATCAGCTGCTCGACGACCAGGTTGAATACCTACAACAACGCGCCGAGGCCGTGGGTCAAAGAGTCGCTGGATGACAGCCAGCAAGCCCACAGCGAAAACGAACACGACGTCGTGAATGAACGACAAATCCGCCATCGCGGGACGAAAAACGTTGATCAGATAGTTCGAGGCGTACGGCATGAACACGACGGCACCTGGAGAAACGGCTTGTCGCCGGCCTCGAGCCACCCCTGTCCGCCATCGATGGGATCGTTCGGCACACGCGCGACAAGCTCGAGTTCGCCCTCCCACACATCGAGCACGACCAGCCGATGCGTGAGCGACGCATTCGCCAGACACATGCCGGCGTGAGCGAGCTTTTCGAAAACCGCGAGCGCGGGATGTTCCGCCGTGTAGATCACCGGATACCTACAGGCGTCCACCGTCGGCTTTAGAGTTTCAGCGCCCTTGCAGCTTAGATCCTAGGCATAGAGTTACTGTGCAGCGCGATAACGCCGCATCAAGCATCAATGCCGTACATCATTCGGCCGAGCACCTGTTCGACCCACTCGGTACCGCTTTCGGTATCGGCCAAGGTAATCGGGGCCTGGCCCTCGAATACGTGATTCGGATTGTTAAGCCAATTCATCGCGCGATCCTGATCTCCAAAGGTTTCTTCAGCGAACGCGATGATCCGGGCAACGCGCAGCACAGCCTCCGAAGCGTGCTTCGAAAGGCGTTTCGATTTGCTCTTGCCTGCTGAAATCAACGTCGTGCGGGGCACAACCTGATCGAACAGGCGCTTAGGAACACCACTGTTCTCGCGAAGATAGCGCGCGCAAGTGCCCGGTAGACCATTCCGTACAGCCTTTGTAGCTGTCGCTGGCTCTCGGAAATCAGTAGCGGCGATGTTAAGGACTTCAGCACTCCCTAAAAGGGCAACAACACGTTCGCTCGTGCCAATGTCAGCCTTTACTTTCATAGCAAACACCTCGGTATCGCCAAATCGATCGCGCCCGCGTTCGTCTATGACTGGGCGAAATGTATACGCGACCCGCTTATGTCCGCTGAGACCGTTGCGGATTCACCTCGGTGTTCAACCCAATCTCGTATGCGGTGGCCGGGGGCCGCTCCATAGGGCGATGGGAGCAGTCCTACTCGTGTAAGACAGCCGAAAATCGCGAAAAAGCACGATTTTAGTAATTATGCTCGCAGCGCGGTGAGCTTGGCCACAGTAAATTTCACGAACGTCACTACCCTTACTGTGAGTTTGAGAGCTTTGAGGATCTTACCTATTAATAGCATGCGCTCAACCCTCCCGACTTCGAAGAATGAGATCGTATTGATAGCGCTCAATCGTATCCGGGCGCCACTTTATGGCTTGAGCGAGCTATTTATAATCTGTTCGGCCAAGTCGCGCCGCCCTGTAAACGTTCGGCGCCACGTACGACACGCACTCCTGCCCGACCGCTGTCAAGAGCTCAGCCGATACGACGTGGGCACCTTTGTTTTCTCAGAGCTAAAGCCACCTGGCATGGCGCGTTGGCCGACGGCGCTGGCTCTTAAAATCGCATTGAGCTCTCGAGCCTACGGGGCATCGCCATGCGCCTAACCTCGATACCGAGATTCCTGAAGCAGTACTTCGAGCCGGGCTCGGAGCCTTGCGCGCGGACCGTGCGTAGAGGCATTGAACGCGGCGATATTCCTGGGCGAAAAGTTGGCGGCCAGTGGTTTGTCGATCTGCATCTTTTTGAATCTGGGAACGATCCACTTGTCGCGCGTGTGCTAGGCGGCGACGATATGAGACCAGGTTCATAAATAAAAAGGCATGGCTAGACCAAGAACCGCCGCCAACCGAGGGCTTCCGCAGAATCTTCATCTACACGCGCCTTCAGGTCTCTATCGGTACAAGCATCCTGTCACGGGAAAGTACCACTACCTATCGCGCGATCGCGCGGAATGCATTGCGGCCGCGAAGAAGCTCAATGCGATGCTTCTGCCTTCGAACGATCTTGTGTCGCGCGTCGTAGCGCCGAGCCTCTTATTCGACAAGCTGATCGCTCTATATAAAGAGAACGAGCTCGCGCACCGGAACCTCGCCGAGAAAACGCAGACCATCTACAACCACGCGTTGCGCCGTCTCGACGAGCAGTTCGGGCAGCGCGACGTAACCGAGCTGACTGTTCGTGATCTCGCCTCGGGGGTCGACGAACTCACCAGCGGAGGCCGGATGCGCAATCAATACCGCAGCCTGCTGATCGAGCTGTTCCAATACGCGCGAGCCGAAGGCTGGCGCGAGGACAACCCAGCGGATGCGCTGCGAATCGCCAAGACCACAAGACAGCGCGCCCGTTTCACCTGGGCGGGTTTCGTCGCCGTCTATCGCGCTGCCCCGCCCTGGCTACGCGTGGCCATGGGGATCGCGCTGTATTCGCTACAGCGTGAAGGCGATGTGCTGTCGTTCGAATATCCGCGCGATGGCGTTTGGCGGTTCGAACAAGAGAAAACCGGCACGCCGCTTGAGATCACTATCGAAGGCGGTCTGGCGCGCGCGATCGAACGAAGCCGGGACGATGTTGTGAGTCCGCTAGTTGTTCACCGCTTACCGGAGAAAGCCCGCCCGCGCCACATGCGGGCGAAGAAACGCACCCATCACACGCAGGTGCTCAAAGATCAGCTGATCCGCGAGTTCGCTAAGGTGCGGCGCGCAAGCGGGTTTTACGACGGGGTGGCGAATCCGCCGACATTCCACGAAATTCGCAGTTTAGGAGCTCACCTCATGCGCGAAGCGGGACACGATGAAACTGTTATTCAGCTACTACTCGGCCATCAGGATGTCGAACAGACCCGCGTTTATCTATCCGATCATAAACGTAGTCATGTGCGAGTCGCTGCCGCGTCGTTCTAAGCCCCTCTCACGGATGAAGCAATGCTCGTAGAACTTATAGCGCCTATAGCACTCGGCTTCCTCGGCGGTTGGCTTCGGGACGCTTGGAAGGAAAGTAGCGGGGACCGACGTGCCCACCTGTTGGTTCAGCGCGAGCAAATCGAGAAACTTGCCGACTCATTGCTGATTTTTCATGGAGTGTTTAAAGCCGAGCATCGTGCATTGAAACGCACACTCCAGCAGCTACCCGGGGCCGAAGAGCCTTCCCGAATTACTCGCGACGACGAGTTTGCTGCTGTCGAGATGCTGGTCGAACTATATTTCGATCAACCCGAACGGGCTCAGCTTGGAAAGATCTCACACGTACTATCGCTATACGACAATCAACGACAAGATCCGTTCGTACAACTCGCGTTAGACAACCACCACCGATACGACCCAGGTGCGCGAAAGCTCGTAGAGCTCGCATGCGATATGCACACGGTGGTATACGAATTCGTCGACCTACTAAAAATTCGCGCTCAAGCGCTACGAGCGGAACTGAGCGGCAGTAGTTTCGGTGTAGTTTCGGTATGGAAGCGGTATGGGAAGAAATGGGCCTTCTGGCGAAAGCCCTAACCCGCTGATACCAGAAAAGAAAGATGGTCGGGGTAGCAGGATTTGAACCTACGACCTTCTGCACCCCATGCAGACGCGCTACCAAGCTGCGCCATACCCCGAGAAGTTGCGTATGTTAACAGAGATATGCCGTACGTCGAGCAATAATCGTCAAACACGGACACATCGATTTACTTATTCCAGACGCTGCGCGATTGCCTCGAGTTCCTGGCGAATCGAGGCCAGCGAATCGGCCGCACTGGCGACCGGCAGCGACGCAAGAACACGCCCTTTATCGCGTAGCTGAAGGCGTGCCCCCTGGATCGTGAAACCCTGCTCATATAGCAACATCCGGATATCGCGCGCGATAATCACATCATGCTGCTGATAATAACGACGGTTACCGCGCCGCTTCACCGGCTTGAGCTGCGTGAACTCCTGTTCCCAGTAACGCAGTACATGCGGCTTAACCCGACACAGCTCGCTGACTTCACCGATGGTGAAGTAGCGCTTGTCGGGAATTCGCGGCAGTTCTTCAGCTGTTTGCGTCAATGCTCGACTCGACCCGTGCGCGCATCTTCTGCCCCGGCTTGAAGCTCACCACGCGACGGGCAGAGATGGGAATCTCTTCACCGGTCTTCGGATTGCGTCCCGGGCGTTGATTCTTGTCCCGCAGCTCGAAGTTGCCGAACCCAGACAACTTGACGTACTCGCCGTCTTCTAGGGTCTGACGTACCTCTTCGAAGAAGCAGTCGACGAACTCCTTGGACTCGCGCTTATTGAAACCGAGCTGTTCGAATAGACTCTCGGTCAGATCCGCTTTGGTCAGTGCCACGCTTATTCACCCCTGATTCGCGCGTCGCAGCGTTCACGAAGAACAGCCAGAACACGATCTATTATTTTTTCCACCCGATCGTCAGTAAGCGTGCTCGCTTTATCTTGGAAAATCAAGCCTAAAGCTACGCTCTTGAAACCAGTCTCAAGGCCTTCGCCGCGAAACATGTCGAACACCTGGATCGATCGGAGCTCGGGCGAGTCGACGCTTTCGATGGCATCGACGAGGGCCGCCACCGGCACCCCATCGGCCACCACCAGCGCGAGATCCCGGCGCACCGTCGGCTGCTCGGAAAGCGACTCGAAGCGGATGCTTGACGCCTTCGCCAGAGCTTCATAATCGACCTCAAAAACATAGGGTAAGCCTATGTTCTTGTACCGCTTTGCCATGGACGGCGACAGCTGGCCAAGCCAGCCTACGGCAACGCCGTCGAGCAGGATTCGCGCACTGCGGCCGGGGTGCAACGCTGGATGGCGGGCGGCTTCAAAGCCTAGGCGCCCCGCACTCCCTGCAAATAGCGCCTCGACGTCCCCTTTCACATCGAAGAAGTCGATGGCGCGCGCCGGGCGATCCCAGTGCGTGTCTTCAGCAAGCCCGCTGGCCAGGCCCGCCAACGTATCGTGCTGAGCGATGCCGTTCTCGGCATCTTCGTCCGGAATGAACCGCAGGCCCCGCTCGTACAAGCGGATACTGCTCTGCTGGCGACGCGCGTTGTGGTGCCAGCTCGGCAGCAGGCTCGCCCAGAGCGTGCGCCGCATTTGCGCAAGCTGATCGGAGATCGGGTTGTCCAGCAAAACCGCCGGCTCGCCGCCGGTAAGATCGGCATGCAGCCCGGGTTCGACAAAGCTGTAGGTAATCGCTTCGCTGTAGCCCCGGGCCTGCAACGCGGGCGCGACATGGCCGGCCGGGTCGTAGCCGCCGTCGGCGGGCACCGGCGGCAGTGCCACGCCGGGGTCGCTGCTCTGGAGCTGATCGTAGCCATAGACACGCGCGACTTCCTCGATCAGATCGGCTTCGATTTCGAGGTCATAGCGCCAGCTCGGCGGCCTGGCCATCCAGCGTTTGGCGCCCGCTGTTTCTACGTCGATGCCGAGCGCCGTCAGCGATTTCTCGATCCACTCCGGGGCAATCGGCTGACCGAGCAGCCGTTCGACGTGCGCGCCGTCAAGCGCGATGTGTCGTTGCTGCGGCCATACCGGCGCGCCGTCGGCAACGCTGACCGGCCCGGCACGACCACCGCCGTGGGTAGTCAGCAGTTCGGTGGCACGCTCCAGCGCGACCGGATGCAGCTCCGGATCGACGCCACGTTCGAAGCGGTGCAGCGAATCCGTATGAATCTTATAACGACGTCCCTGCCCTGCGACCGCGGCGGGCGTGAAGCAGGCGGACTCGAACACGACATTACGGGTGTCGTCATCGACCGCGGTGCGCTCACCGCCGATCATGCCGGCGATCGCCACCGGGCCGGCGTCGTCCGCGATCACGAGCGTTCCGGCGGCCAAGGCCACCTCTTCGCCGTCGAGCGTTACGATCCGCTCGCCGTCCACGGCGAGCCGCACCCGGATCGCGCCGTCAAGTTTGTCGGCGTCGAAGGCATGCATCGGCTGCCCGAACTCGAGCATTACGTAGTTGCCGATATCCACAGGCAGGCTGATCCGGCGTATGCCGCAACGGCGCAGTCGCTCGGCCATCCAGACCGGGGTGGGCGCAGCGGCCGACGTGCCTTCGATCGCGCGTGCCGCATACGCCGCACAGCGCTCGGGCGCATCGATATACACCACCGGCTGGGTTTCAACCGTCGCCGATACGGGGGTAACCGTCGGTTCCTGCATGGCCACGCCCTGGGCCACGGCGACTTCGCGCGCTACGCCGCGTACGCTCAGACAATCGCCCCGGTTGGGCGTCAGATCGATATCGAGGATGCGATCCGGAAGGCCGAGGTAATCGCTCAATGCCATGCCCGGGCGGGCGTCCGCGCTCAGCGGCCACAAGCCGCTCGCGTCCGCGCTCAAGCCGAGTTCGCTCGCGCTACAGAGCATGCCGGCCGAGGCCTGGCCGCGAATTTCCGCGGCTTCGATGGTCAGACCGTTCGGCAAGGTCGCGCCTACGCGAGCGACCGGCACTACGAGACCGGCGCTGGCGTTTGGCGCTCCGCAGACGATGGATAGCGGGCTCTGCTCGCCCACATCGACGCGGCACAGCTTGAGCCGGTCGGCCTCCGGATGCGGTTCACAGTCGACAATACGGCCCACCACCACGCCGTCCAGCGCCGGGCCGCCATCAAGCAGGTCATCGACTTCTAGGCCCGCCATGGTCAGTTGTTGGGCCAGCGCATCGATCGAAGCGCTCGTAGCGACCCATTCGCGCAGCCATTGTTCGCTAATCTTCATACATCAGCCAATATCGAAAGAACGGTCGCCCAAGCCACGTGCACAGCAGGTGCGTGAGCTAGGCAAACTGCCCGAGAAAACGCAGATCGTTGTCGTAGAACTGGCGCAGATCGGTCACGCCATAGCGCAACATGGCCAGGCGCTCCACGCCCATACCTATCGCATAGCCGGTATAGCGCGTGCTGTCGATACCGGCGGCTTCGAGTACACGCGGGTGCACCATTCCGCAACCCAGCACTTCCATCCAGCCCGAACCGGTACCCAGGCTACGGCCGTCGATATCCACCTCCGCCGAGGGCTCGGTAAACGGGAAATACGACGGCCGGAACCGCAGCTTAAGGGGCGTTGCAAAAAACGCCTCCAGAAACGCCTGCAGCTCGGATCGCAGCTGGGCAAAGCTGACGTTCTGCGCCACGTAAAGGGCTTCTACCTGGTGAAACATGGGGCTATGGGTGCGATCGGAATCGCAGCGATAGACCCGCCCCGGCGCGATGATGCGAATGGGCGGCTGGCGCGATTCCATGGTGCGCACCTGCACCGGCGACGTATGGGTTCGCAGCAACAGCCGGGCGCCGTCGACATAGAAGGTGTCCTGCATCGCCCGCGCCGGATGGTCCGGCGGCACATTCAGAGCTTCGAAGTTGTGATAGTCGTCCTCGATCTCCGGCCCGTGCACAACCTCGAAGCCGTTGTGCACGAACAGGCGCTCGATGCGTTGACGGGTTAGCGTGATCGGGTGGGTGGCGCCCGGCGTACGCCCACGGCCGGGCATGGTGACATCCACGCTTTCCTCGGCCATGCGGCGCTCCAGCGCCTCGGTTTCGAGCGTGTGGCGGCGGGCGGCGATAGCCTCGGCCAGCTCATCCTTGACCCGATTGATGCGCGCGCCCTCTTCCCGGCGCTGTTCCGGCGCCAAAGCCCCCAGCTTCTTGAGCTGGGCGGTCACACGGCCCTTCTTGCCGAGTAACGCCACCCGGTGTGCGTCCAGGGCTTGAAGGCTTTCGGCCGCCTCGACGTCAGCCACAGCCTGCTCGCGCAGGCGATCGAGTTCGCTAGTCATGCGCCGCAACTCCTCGGGCAGGCGTCTTCGTAGACCGCCGGCCGATGAAATAACCGCTCACAAACACGAAAGGGAAAGGCAGTCGCCTTTCCCTTTCGAAGAATGCTCGCGCGCTCACCGGCATCGCCTACGATACCGGCCGGTCGAAACGCCCGATTAATTAAATCGGGCGACACGGGTCAGGCCTGGGCGGACTTCGCCTGCTCGACGAGCGCCGCGAACGTGGCCTTGTCGCGTACGGCGAGATCAGCCAGGATCTTGCGATCCAGCTCAACGCCGGATTTCTTCAAGCCGTTCATGAGCTTGCTGTAGGAGATACCCAACTCCTTCGCACCCGCGCTGATGCGCGTGATCCACAGCGCACGAAAATCACGCTTGCGGTTGCGACGGTCGCGATAAGCATACTGACCGGCCTTGAACACGGCCTGGCGGGCAACGCGATACGTGCGACTGCGCGCACCGTAATAACCCTTGGCCTGCTTGAGCACTTTTTTGTGACGGGCCTTGGCCGTCACGCCGCGACTGACTCGTGCCATTTTCGCGTTTCCTGTTTATAACTGTTTGAAAACAATACGCCGCCATACGAACTTGAATGACGACGAGCCGAACTGTTGTGCAATAGCGCGGCAACCACGGGCCGCGCGCCACCGCTACTTGTAGGGGATCAGGCGATCCATCGCAGGCTGATCACAATGCGCCACCAGCGCACCCTGCGCCAAACGGCGCTTACGCTTGGGCGCCTTCTTGGTCAGGATATGGTTGTCGAAAGCGCGACGGCGACGGAGCTTGCCGCTGCCGGTACGCTTGAAACGCTTTGCGGCACCGCGGTTCGTCTTTAGCTTGGGCATAACTTCTCTCTAAATCGACATGTCCCCGCGACACGGGGGCGGGTTACTTCTTGCTGTTCTTGGGCACGCCCTTGAGAGGCGCCATGACCATGGTCATGAGACGACCCTGCATTTCCGGATGCTGCTCAACGCCGGCCATTTCCTCAAGATCATCGCGAACACGGTTCATCAACTCCATGCCGAGTTCCTGGTGCGCCATTTCGCGACCGCGGAACCGCAGCGTGATCTTGATCTTGTCGCCGTCCTCCAGAAACTCCTTGAGCTTACGCAGCTTGATGTTGTAGTCGCCCTTGTCCGTACCCGGGCGAAACTTCACTTCCTTGAGCTGCGTTTGCTTCTGTTTCTGTTTACCGGCCTGCTGCGTCTTCTTCTTCTCGAAGATGTGCTTGCCGTAGTCCATGATCCGCGTGACCGGCGGATTGGCGTTCGGCGAGACTTCGACCAGGTCGAGCGAGTACTCGCCTGCTTTTTCAAGCGCATCCTCGATTCGCATGATGCCGACTTGTTCCCCGTCGGGGTCGATCACGCGGACTTCCCGCGCGGTTATCGCATCGTTGCGACGATCCTTTTGTCCAGAAGCGATTTCAGCGTCCTCCTTGCATTACCGGCATATTCGTACAGCTTGATGCGTGCACGAATTGCGCGAAGCGCGCGAGTATATCAGATGATCGCGCGCAAACCAGCCTCCAGCAGCTAATTTCTTGCCTCGATGCGCTCGTGCGCCAGCGCGACGAACGCTTCGACGCTCATCGTGCCGAGATCCTCGCCTTCCCGTGTGCGCACGGCCACCGCGTTCGACTCGACCTCGCGATCGCCGACTACCAGCAGATACGGCACGCGCTGCATCGTATGTTCGCGAATTTTGTAGCCGATTTTTTCGTTGCGCAAGTCGGTATCGATCCGTAGCCCGGCATCGCGCAGCGACTCAGCGGTCGCGTTGACGAATTCGGACTGAGCATCGGTGATGTTGAGCAGAACCGCCTGTGAGGGCGACAGCCACAGCGGCATCGACCCGGCATAGTGCTCGATCAGAATACCGATGAAGCGCTCGAGCGAACCGAGGATCGCGCGATGAATCATCACCGGCACCTGGCGGTCGCCGTTTTCGTCGACGTATTCGGCGCCCAAACGGTCGGGCATCGAAAAATCTAGCTGCACGGTGCCCAGCTGCCACACCCGATTCAAACAATCGCGCAGGGAGAACTCGATCTTGGGCCCGTAGAAGGCGCCCTCGCCCGGCTGCAGCTCGAAGCCCAGACCCTTGTCTTCAAGACACTGCTGCAACGCCGCCTCGGACTTGTCCCAGACATCATCGGAGCCCACGCGTTTTTCCGGGCGGGTGGAGAGTTTGATGAGCACGTCGTCGAAGCCGAAGTCGCGATACACCGTATACAACAAGTCGATGAACGCACCGACCTCCTCACCGACCTGCGCCTCCGTACAGAAGATGTGCGCATCGTCCTGGGTAAAGCCACGCACCCGCATCAAACCATGCAGCGTGCCCGAGGCTTCGTTGCGATGGCAGGAGCCGAACTCCGCCAAACGCAGCGGCAGGTCGCGATAGCTTTTCAGCCCGCGGTTGTAGATCTGCACATGGGCCGGGCAGTTCATCGGCTTGACCGCGAACTGGCGTTCTTCGGAGCCGGTGATGAACATGTTGTCCATGAACTTGTCGGCGTGGCCCGACTTTTCCCACAGCGACAGGTCGATCAGCGACGGCGTATGCACCTCGCGATAACCCTGACGCTTGAGACGCGCGCGGATATAGTCGGTGATCTGCAGATAAATCTGCCAGCCGCGATCGTGCCAGAACACCATGCCCGGCGCTTCTTCCTGAATATGGAAAAGATCCTGGCGGCGACCGATCAGACGATGATCGCGTTTCTTGGCCTCTTCGATATGCGCCAGATAGGCCTTCAGGTCCTTCTGGTTCGCCCACGCGGTGCCGTAGATACGGGTTAGCATCTCGTTATCGGCATCGCCGCGCCAGTAGGCGCCGGCCAGGCTGGTCAGCTTGAAGGCACGCAGGTGGCGCGAGTTTGGCACGTGAGGACCGATACACATGTCGGTGTAGTCCTCATGGTGATACAGGGCGATCGTCTCGCCCTCGGGAATCCCCCGCACGATTTCCTGTTTGTAAGGCTCGTTACGCGCCTCAAAGGTGGCGAGCGCCTTTTCACGGGTGACCACCTCTCGGATCACCTCGTGATCGCGCTCGGCCAGCTCGTGCATGCGCGCCTCGATATTGTCCAGATCTTCGGGGGTCAGCGTGCGATCGATGGCGATATCGTAATAAAAGCCGTCGTCGATGACCGGCCCGATGGCCATCTGCACGTTCGGATAGATCGTCTTGAGCGCCTGACCGAGCAGATGGGCACAGGAGTGGCGGATGATATCCAGGCCTTCGGGGTCGCGCGCGGTAATCAACGCGACCTGGGCATCGTGATCGATCTCGACACAGGCATCGGCAAGGCGCCCATCGATACGGGCCGCGAGCGTGGCTTTTGCCAGCCCCGCGCCAATCGACTCGGCCACCTGCATGCCGGTCACCGGCTGCTCGAACTGCTTGACGGAACCGTCGGGAAGGGTAATGGCGGGCATGGCATTCCTTTTCGTCAGTGGCGGCCCATACCAAAGGCCGCGTGCATGTCGTTCGCCGCTTGGCGAATGCCTTGAACAAAAAAGCCGCGGGCGGGACAACCCGGCTGCGGCTTTCTCGATCGTTCTGGTAGGCGCGAGTGGATTCGATAACCTCGCAAAGCGAGGTAACGCGACCGAAGGGAGTCCGCAGTATCGGCTTCGCCAGAAGCCGGCAACCCCGACCCGCAGGGTCGGTGGTGAGAATCCCGTCGATCGCCGCGATATCGAAACCACGGCACGACAGCCAGATATAAATAAACTGGTAGGCGCGAGTGGATTCGATAACCTCGCGAAGCGAGGTAACGCGACCAAAGGGAGTCCGCAGGATCGGCTTCGCCGAGAAGCCGACAACCCCGACCCGCAGGGTCGGTGGTGAGAATCCCGTCGATCGCCGCGATATCGAAACCACGGCACGACAGCCAGATATAAATAAACTGGTAGGCGCGAGTGGATTCGATAACCTCGCGAAGCGAGGTAACGCGACCAAAGGGAGTCCGCAGGATCGGCTTCGCCGAGAAGCCGACAACCCCGACCCGCAGGGTCGGTGGTGAGAATCCCGTCGATCGCCGCGATATCGAAACCACGGCACGACAGCCAGATATAAACAAACTGGTAGGCGCGAGTGGATTCGAACCACCGACCTCTACCATGTCAAGGTAGCGCTCTAACCAACTGAGCTACGCGCCTGTCGAGGTGCGAAACGATACCGGCGCGGGCGGGCCGAGGCAACCCTTTTGCCGAAACATTTTTGCGTTCACCTACGTTTGCTTACTTCGTACGGGGATCACAGAACGATAGCGCCTGCGCGGTCAGTTCACCGAGTTCGGAGGCGCTATCGAGGCGAAGCACCGGTACCGCGCGTTGCGCGAGCCAGGCCTGGTGCCGCGCCAGCGAACGCCCCGGACGCTCGCCCGCATCGTATCCGGCCGCCCATTCAAGGAAACCCGGCCTCGCCCCGCCGTAGCGACTTTGTTCGCGCGCTCGCAGACGCACCATACGGGTCGCCGTATCGGTGTAAAGGAAAATGATGCGGTCGAAGGCGGCTTCGATCGCATCACCCCACCCCATGACCGAGCCGGCCACTACGGCCTGCTGAGTCTTGCCCAACGCCTGAAGCAGACGATCGGCGCGCTCTGGCGCATCGTATTTGTACCGGAACGGCGGATTGCTGGGTTTCCAGTAGTAATCATCCGCTTCGATCCATGCCGCGCTCAGGCGATTTGCGAGTACTTCAGCAAGCGTGCTCGTGCCCGAACCCGGCCCGCCGGTAACCAGTACATGCATCATCTGCGCACGCCTGCCTCAGCCAAGAAATAAGCGCGACGTTCAACCCGCTTTCGCCGGCAGCTCGAAAGCGTGCTCGCGCAGCTTGCCGATCCGGTCGCGGATCTCGCCGGCCTGCTCGAATTCGAGGTTCTCGGCGTGCTTGAACATCTGTTTCTCGAGCTTCTCGATTTCCTTGGCCAGCTGGCTCGGGGTCATGCGTGCATAGTCGGCGCCGACCTCGGCCACCTTCTTGCGCTCCTTGACCTCGCTGTATTCCTCGTAGCCGTGGCGCATGACGTCGGCCACCGCCTTCTGGATGGTTTTCGGCGTAATGCCGTGCTCTTCGTTGAAGGCGATCTGCTTGGCGCGACGTCGCTCGGTCTCATCCAGCGCCCGGCGCATGGAGCCGGTGATCTGGTCCGCATACAGAATGGCGCGCCCGTCCACGTTGCGCGCGGCTCGGCCGATGGTCTGAATGAGCGATCGCTCGGCGCGCAGGAACCCTTCCTTGTCGGCATCCAGAATGCCCACCAGGGCGACTTCGGGAATATCCAGGCCCTCGCGCAACAGGTTGATGCCCACCAGCACATCGAACTCGCCGAGACGCAGGTCGCGGATGATCTCGCTGCGTTCCACTGTATCGATATCCGAGTGCAGATAGCGCACGGCGACACCCGCCTCGTGCAGGTATTCGGTCAGGTCCTCCGCCATGCGTTTGGTCAGCGTGGTGACCAGTACGCGCTGATTCTTTGCACTGACTTCCTTGATCTCGGACAGCAGATCGTCGACCTGGTTGCCGGCCGGGCGGATTTCCACCTCGGGGTCCACCAGGCCGGTCGGGCGCACCACCTGCTCCACGGTGTTATCCGCATGCTCGGTCTCGTAGGTGCCCGGCGTAGCCGATACGTAGATCATCTGCGGCGCGACGCGCTCGAATTCCTCGAACTTCAGCGGCCGGTTATCCAGCGCCGAGGGCAGCCGAAAGCCGTACTCCACGAGCGTTTCCTTGCGGGCCCGGTCGCCCTTGTACATGCCGCCGATCTGCGGAACGGTCACATGCGACTCGTCGAGCACCATGATGGCGTCGTCCGGCAGATAATCGAGCAGACAGGGCGGCGGCTCGCCCGGCGCGCGGCCGGACAGATACCGCGAGTAGTTCTCGATACCCGAACAGAAGCCGATTTCGTTGATCATTTCCAGATCGAAGAGCGTGCGCTGCTCTATACGCTGGGCTTCGAGCAGCTTGCCCTGGGATTCGAACTGTTTGACCCGCTCCTTCATCTCCGCCTTGATCGAATCCATGGCGCCGACCATGCGCTCGCGCGGGGTCACGTAATGGGTCTTGGGATAGATCGTCAGGCGCGGCACCTTGCGGTTGACCGTGCCTGTCAGCGGGTCGAAATACGACAGCCGCTCGACCTCGTCATCGAACAGCTCGATACGCACGGCCTCGTCGTCGGCCTCGGCCGGAAATACGTCGATGATCTCGCCGCGTACCCGATAGCAGCCGCGTTCGAGCGCCACATCGTTGCGCTTGTACTGTAATTCGGTGAGGCGCTTGACGATATCGCGCTGGCCGATGCGATCGCCCTGATCCAGATGCAGCACCATCGAGAAATACGCTTTCGGATCACCCAGGCCGTAGATCGCCGATACCGAGGCCACGATGATCGTGTCGCGACGCTCCATGAGCGCCTTGGTCGCCGACAGGCGCATCTGCTCGATATGCTCGTTGACCGACGAATCCTTCTCGATGAAGGTGTCCGAGGCCGGGACATAGGCTTCCGGCTGGTAATAGTCGTAGTACGACACGAAGTACTCGACCGCGTTGTCGGGGAAAAACTCGCGCATTTCCCCGTAAAGCTGGGCTGCCAGCGTCTTGTTCGGCGCCATGACAAGCATCGGCCGGCCCGACTGCATGGCCACGTTCGCCATGGTGAACGTCTTGCCCGAGCCGGTGACGCCGAGCAGCACCTGGTGGGCCAGCCCGTCCTCCAGGCCTTCCACCAGACCTTCGATCGCCGCGGGCTGATCGCCGGCTGGTGCCCAGTCTGCCTTGAGTTTGAAACTGCTTTCGCTCATGAACATCCACGATTGGCACGATTAACCCGAAAACAAGCGTCGTGCGAGACGGTTCGATCACCTGCCCGGGGCCTACGTCGAAACACCCGTGCCGGAGGCGCGGCCCACCACGGAATGACTCGTGCTACGAACCATAAAAATTTGCGATTCGTGCTTGCCAAACGCATGGCAGTCCCCTAGGATACGCGGCCTTCGCTACAGAGCGAACACAAGCGGATATCCGATTCCCCGGTAGCTCAGTTGGTAGAGCGGGTGACTGTTAATCACTAGGTCGGCGGTTCGAGCCCGTCCCGGGGAGCCATCCCCAGTTTTCGGATAATCCATGCAGGCCGGCAGATGCCGGCTTTTTTGTGTCCGCCGTATTCCTGCCGCGCCTTCGAGCGCCCCGGCCAACCCCACGGCCACCGCGAAATTCAGCGCGTTCTACGCTCTTGCGATCCATGCCCCACGCGCGCGCACCGAGGCTGTTCATGCCCCGCGCACCCGGAATTTCATGGCCGACGATCGGCCGCAGCACCCGTCGTACGGGATGTCGCTACGCGCTGGGCGTCATATTTGATTTAGATCAATTCGCTCACCCTGCCCGGGGTCTAGCATCTGCGCGTCGCCGTACCCCGGCTCGCTGAGAACAATACGAAATCGCAGCGAAAACCGGGGGTTGTCTGGTCTTGCAACCGCTGGAACGATCGATGGACGCAACCCCGCGCTATAACGAAAAGGTGGTGCGCCAGTTTGCACTGGTCACCGTGTTCTGGGGGATTATCGGGATGGCCGTGGGGGTGTTGATCGCCGCCCAGCTGCTCTTCCCTTCCCTCAATTTTGATATCCCGTGGCTGACCTACAGCCGCCTGCGACCGCTGCATACGAATGCGGTGATCTTCGCGTTCGGCGGCTCGGGCCTGTTCGCCACTTCTTACTACGTGGTGCAACGCACCTGCCACGCCGGCCTGTTCGGTGATCGCTTCAAGCTTGCCGCCTTCACCTTCTGGGGCTGGCAGGCAGCCATCGTCGGCGCGGTGATCTCGTTGCCGCTGGGCCTGACACAGGGCAAGGAATACGCCGAGCTGATCTGGCCGATCGATATCCTGATCGCAGTGGTCTGGGTGGTCTACGCGATCGTGTTCTTCGGCACCATCGTCAAGCGCAAGACCAAGCACATCTACGTGGCCAACTGGTTCTTTGGCGGCTACGTGCTCGCCGTCGCGCTGCTGCATATCGTCAACAGCATCCAGATTCCCACCTCGTGGACGCACTCCTACCCGGTCTATTCCGGCGCGGTCGATGCCATGGTGCAGTGGTGGTACGGCCATAACGCGGTGGGCTTTTTCCTGACCGCGGGCTTCCTGGGCATGATGTATTACTTCGTGCCCAAGCAGGCGGGCCGCCCGATCTATTCCTACCGGCTGTCGGTGGTGCACTTCTGGGCGCTGATCTCGGTCTATATGTGGGCCGGGCCGCATCACCTGCACTACACGTCGCTGCCGGAATGGGCACAGTCGCTGGGCATGGCGTTCTCGCTGATCCTGCTGGCGCCGTCCTGGGGCGGCATGATCAACGGCATCATGACCCTCTCGGGCGCCTGGCATAAGCTGCGCGACGATCCGATCATCCGCTTTCTGATCGTGTCGCTGTCGTTCTACGGCATGGCCACCTTCGAAGGCCCGATGATGTCGATCAAGACGGTGAACGCGCTTTCGCACTACACCGACTGGACCATCGGTCATGTCCACGCCGGCGCACTGGGCTGGGTGGCCTTCATCACCATCGGCTCGCTGTATGCCCTGATTCCGCGCCTCTATGGCAAGACGCAGATGCACAGCGTCAAGGCGATCAGCCTGCACTTCTGGGTGGCCACGATCGGCGTGGTGCTCTATATCGCCGCGATGTGGATCTCGGGCGTGATGCAGGGCCTGATGTGGGGCGCCAGCAACCCGGATGGAACGCTGACCTACAGCTTCATCCAGGCGTTGCAGGCGACCTACCCCTACTACGCAGTACGCCTGCTGGGCGGCCTGTTGTTCCTTGCCGGCATGTTCATCATGGCCTGGAACACCTGGCGCACCATTTCCGGCCCGCACCGCGTCGCGCAGACCGCGCCGGCCACGGCTTAATCCAGGGAGATCCATTCATGGCATCGCATGAAGTAGTCGAAAAGAACATCGGGCTCATGGCCATCCTGGTCGTGCTCGTGGTGAGCATCGGCGGTTTGGTGGAAATCGTGCCGCTGTTCTTCTCTGCATCCACGACCCAGCCGGCCGAGGGCATCGAGCCCTACGGCCCGCTGGAGCTGGCCGGCCGCGATATCTATGTACGCGAAGGCTGCTACAACTGCCATTCGCAGATGATCCGGCCGTTCCGCGCCGAAACCGAGCGCTACGGCCATTACTCGGTGGCCGGCGAGTTCGTCTACGACCGTCCGTTCCAGTGGGGCTCCAAGCGCACCGGGCCGGATCTGGCTCGTATCGGCGGCCGCTATACCGACGAATGGCACCGCGCCCATCTGGTCAACCCGCGCGACGTGGTGCCGCAGTCGAACATGCCGGGCTTTCCCTGGCTTGCCGACAACGAAGTCGACGCCGAGCAGGTGGTCACGCGCATGCGCGTTCAGAAGGACTGGCTGAACGTGCCCTACACCGACGCCCAGGTAGACGAGGCCCAGGCGAAGCTGGAGGGCAAGACCGAAATGCAGGCCGTCATCGCCTATCTGCAGCACCTGGGCACCAATTTCTCGGCGCAGGAGAAATAGCATGACCGTCGGCACATTGATGGGAGTCATCACCCTGGTGTTCTTGGTGATGTTCCTTGGAATCGTCGTGTGGGCCTACAGCAGCCGCCGCCGTGCGGACTTCGATGAAGCCTCGCGTCTGCCTCTTAACGACAATGGCGATGACCGCCAGCATGGGGAGCGTCGGTCATGAGTAATTTCTGGAGTCTGTTCATCACCATTCTGGCGCTGGCGAACATCGTCGGCTGCTTTCTGCTGATCCGCTGGACCGCCAAGCCGCGTCCCGGCGAGGCATCGGCCGACCAGACCACGGGTCACGTCTGGGACGGCGACCTGATGGAGTACAACAAGCCGATGCCGCGCTGGTGGCTGTGGCTGTTCTATCTGACCATCATCTTCGCGCTGGGCTATCTGCTGCTCTATCCGGGACTGGGCAAGTTCGAAGGGCTGTTGGGGTGGAGCCAGTACGACGCCTACGAAGAGCAGGTCGCCGAAGTCGAGCAACGCGTCGCGCCGCTGTTTGCCGAATATGCCGCCACGCCGATCCCCGCGCTCGCCGAGAACAGCGACGCCATGGATACCGGTCGGCGCCTGTTCGCCAACAACTGTGCGGTCTGTCACGGCTCGGACGCCCGCGGTGCGACCGGCTACCCGAACCTGACCGACAACGACTGGCTGTATGGGGGCGCCCCCGAGACGATCACGCAGACGATCATCAACGGGCGCAGCGGCATGATGCCGGGCTGGAAGCCGGTGCTGGGCGAGGACGGCGTCAAGGAAGTCGCGGCCTATGTGTACCAGCTCAACGGCCGCACCTCGCCCAACCCGGAACTCGTTGAAGCCGGCAAGCAGCGTTTCGCGGCGACCTGTGTGGGCTGCCACGGGATGGACGGTACCGGCAACCAGGCCATCGGCGCACCCAACCTCACCGACGATGTCTGGCTGCACGGCGGTTCGATCGAGCAGATTCGCGACATCGTCGCCAACGGCCGCACGAACCAGATGCCCGCCCACGGCGACCTGCTTGGCGAGGATCGCGTGCATGTGCTGGCGGCCTATGTCTACAGCCTGTCGCACCCGGACGGCGCGGCCGCCACGCCCAGCGATAGCGAATAGGCATGCCATGAAGAACACGACCTACTACAAGCGTGATACCCGCCGTCGCATCCATGTCTGGGGGGCGACACTCTGGCCGGCGTTTCTTGTCGCCGGCGTGGGCTCGATCGTGTTCTTCGCCAATATCGATCCGGCAACGCTGCGCATGCAGACGTTGCCGGACATTCAACTCAGTAGAGAAGCCGGCTACGCGATCGGATTTCTCATGTTCTGGGCAATCGGCGCGGCCTCGAGCGCGTTGACCGTTGTTCTGATGCGTCGGCCCAGAACCCCACGCCCCGACCCCACGCCACGTGATACGAAATGACGACCCGCCAGCAGACGCATCGCAATAATCGCAAGGGCGCGTCCGCCGAGGCCGCACCGGTACAGCCGATCAGCATGTACCAGTCGCGGGCCAAGACCTACCCGCGCGAAATCAAGGGCTTCTATCAGCGCCTGCGTACGATCATGGTGTTCGTGCTTCTGGGCCTGTTCTATCTGTTGCCCTGGGTGCCCTGGAACGGTCGCCAGGCGGTTCTGTTCGATCTGCCCGCCCGCCAGTTTCATATTCTGGGCCTGACGTTCTGGCCCCAGGATTTCATCTATCTGACCCTGCTGCTGGTGATCTGCGCGCTGGGCCTGTTCTTCGTAACCGCCGTGGTCGGCCGGGTGTGGTGCGGTTATGCCTGTCCGCAGACCGTCTGGACCGAAGTGTTCCTCTGGGTCGAAAGCAAGATCGAAGGCGATCGCATGCGCCGCATCAAGCTTGACCGCGGCCCCTGGAACGCTGACAAGATCTGGCGCAAGACCGCCAAGCACACGATCTGGGTGCTGCTTGGGCTGTGGACCGGCTTTACCTTCGTGGGCTTTTTCACCCCGATCACCGATCTCGGCGCGCGTTTTCTCACCCTCGACGTCGGCGGCTGGGAACTGTTCTGGACGCTGTTCTACGGGTTCGCGACCTGGGGCAATGCCGGTTTCCTGCGCGAGAACGTCTGCCTGTACATGTGCCCCTATGCACGGTTTCAGAGCGCGATGTTCGATCGCGATACCTATACCGTGTCCTACGATCCGAACCGCGGCGAACCCCGCGGTCCGCGCAAGCGCAGCACGGATCCGCGCAGCGTGGGGCTGGGCGACTGTATCGATTGCACCATGTGCGTCCAGGTCTGCCCGACGGGTATCGACATTCGCGAAGGCCTGCAGTACGAATGCATCAACTGCGGTGCCTGTGCCGACGCCTGCGATACCGTGATGGATCGCATGAACTACCCGCGCGGGCTGATTCGCTATACCAGCGAAAACGCCCTCGAAGGCAAGCGCGCGTCGCTGCTGCGCCCGCGGGTGATCGTGTATGCCGCGCTGCTCGTCCTGCTGGCGGCGGCCTTCGTGCTGGGGATCGGGCTGCGCAATCCGCTGCGCATGGACATCCTGCCCGACCGCAACGCACTGTATCGCGTGGTCGACGACACCCATATCGAGAACGTCTACACCATCAAACTCATGAACATGAGCCAGGAGCCGCGGCTTTACCGTGTCGAGGTCGAAGGCAACAACGCCTACTCGGTCGATACCGACCCCGAACGGGTACGGGTTGCGCCGGGCGAGGTGCGCAATCTGCCCGCTCGTGTGGTGGTCGACCGCGGTGATGTGCAGGGGGGTGGCCACGACATCGTGTTGCGCGCGTATAGCGTCGATGGCCAGGTATCGGTCAGCGAAACCACGCGTTTCCACGTACCCGTCAACCGGTGAATAGCATGTCCATGACCCAAACCACGCGCCCCTGGTACCGCCACGTATGGCCGTGGGCGCTGATGGCGCCGCCGGCGGCCTCGGTGGTCTTCTGGGTGGTCATCATCACCACCATGGCCGGGCCGCCCGATCTGGTGGTGGAAGACTATGCCAAGGTCGGCCTGGCCTACACCGAAGACGCAAGCGCGCGTGAAACCGCAGAACGCCTGCAGATCAGCGCCAACGCCCAGGTCGATCGCGATACCGGCCGCGTGAGCCTGCGCGTGGACGGCTTCGAGGACGCGCCTGCGACCCTGCGTCTAGCGCTGGTGCATGCCACCCGTGCCAGTGGCGATCAGACCATCGAGCTCGAGCGCAACAGCGCGGGCATCTACCACGGCAGCACGGCTGCGGCCATCGTGGGCGATCGCGAGCTGCGCCTGGCGCCGGCCAACGGCGCCTGGATCGTGACCGGCCAGCTCGATGCCGACCATGCCAGCGTGCGGCTGGCCCCACACGGTGGAGCCGATAGCGCGTGAGCGACGCCGCCGGCCATTGCTATCACTGTGGCGAGGCCTTGCCGAAAGGGCCGGTGCGTCGTGTTGCGATCGCCGGCGTCGAACAGCCCATGTGCTGCGCCGGCTGCGAGGCGGTCGCACGGCTGATCGACGAAGGCGGCCTGGGCGAGTTCTATCGCTTTCGCAGCGAATACGCGCCCACCCCCGACAGCCAACTGGCACAGGACGACGAATGGAACGCGTACGACCGCGAGAGCGTGCGCGAGAACTATGTGCGCACGCTCGACGACGGCCTGTGCGAAGCCGTGCTGCTGCTGGAAAACATCACCTGCGCTGCCTGTAGCTGGCTGATCGAGCGCGTGCTCGCCGATGAGCCCGGCGTCGAACGCATTCAGGTCAATCCTGCCACCGGCCGCTCGATTCTGCGCTGGCAGAGCCAGAGCGCTGCCCTGTCGACGCTGTTGCGGCGTATTGCCCAGCTGGGCTATCGCCCGCATCTGCTCAGCGCCGACCAGGCGGTACCGCTGTTCACCCGCGAACGCCGGGCTGCACTCAAGCGCCTGATCGTCGCCGGCCTGGGCATGATGCAGGTGATGATGTATGCCGTCGCGCTCTATGCGGGGGCCATCTACCACGACATGGACGCCGATATCGCGCTGTTTCTGCGCGGAGTGAGCCTCATCGTGGCCACGCCGGTGCTGCTGTATTCGGGCATGCCGTTTTTGCGCGGCGCGTGGCGCGACCTGCGCGCACGCCGGCCGGGCATGGACGTGCCCGTGAGCCTGGCGATTGGCGGCGCCTATGTCGCCAGCGTCTATCATTTCTTCACCGGCGGCGAGATCTATTTCGACTCGGTGACGATGTTCGTGTTCTTTCTCACCACCGCCCGCTTCCTGGAAATGAGTGCGCGCCATCGCGCCGCCCAGGCCACCGGCGACAGTGCCCGTGCCCTGCCCGCCACCGCGCGCCGAATCAGCGCCCAGGGCGACACCGAAACCGTGGCCCTGGCCGAACTGCGCGCCGGCGATCATGTACGCGTGCCGGCCGGCGCGGTCGTACCCGGGGATGGGCGCATCCTCGCCGGCGAAAGCACCTTCGACGAATCACTGTTGTCCGGCGAGTTCATGCCGGCACGTCACGGCGCCGACGAGACCGCCATCGCCGGCAGCCTCAATCTCGGTTCGAGCGTCGATATCGAGCTGGAGCGCATCGGTCAGAACACGCTGGTCGCCGGTATCGTGCGCCTGCTCGAACGCGCCCAGAGCGAGCGCCCGCGGCTGGCCCTGCTCGCCGACCGTATCGCCGGCGTATTCGTTTCGGCCGTGTTGTTGCTGGCCAGCGCCACCGGGCTCTACTGGTGGCAAACAGCACCCGACCAGGTCCTGCCCATCGTGCTGTCGGTGCTGGTCGTAACCTGCCCCTGTGCGCTGTCTCTGGCCACGCCCACGGCGCTGGTGGCGGGTACGGCATCGCTGGCACGCCGCGGCCTGCTCGTAGCCCGCGCTGGCGCGCTGCAGACGCTGGCCAATGCCGACCATCTCATTCTCGACAAGACCGGCACGCTCACCGAGGCCCGCCTCGGCATCGAACACGTCGAATGCCTGGGCAGCGACTACGACGATGCCTACTGTCGCCGTCTTGCCGCCGCGCTGCAGGCCCACTCGACCCACCCGATCGCCCGGGCCTTCGAACAGGACAGCCACGATTCGCTGCTCGCCGAGGACGTTCAGGAACACCCCGGCCACGGCATCGAAGGCACCGTGGACGGACATCGCCTGCGGCTGGGGCAACCGGCCTGGCTGGGCCTGCCTGAACAGGCCGACGACAGCGGCACGCCGATCGTGCTGGAAATCGATTCGCACCCCACGGCGCGCTTCATCCTGCACGACACGCCGCGCCCGCAGGCGCAAGAGGCGCTGGCCGCCCTGCGCGAATTCGGCCTGAGCCTGGAAATCGCCAGCGGCGACAGCCCCGGCGCGGTCGCGGCCATCGCCCGGCGCATGGGCGTGGACAGCTGGCACGCCCGCATGACGCCTGAAGACAAGCTCGCACGTCTTCGCAGCCTGCAGGCCGAAGGCAAGCGGGTGGTCATGGTCGGCGACGGCATCAACGATGCGCCCGTGCTCGGTGGTGCCGATGTGTCGGTAGCCATGGGCAGCGGCTCGGTGCTGGCCCAGGCCCAGGCCGACATGCTGCTCACCCGCGCCGAACTCGGCGATCTGGCCAGCGGCATCCGCATGGCACGTCGCACCATGCGCGTCGTGCGTCAGAACCTGGCCTGGGCGGCCTGCTACAACCTGGTCGCCCTGCCCCTGGCAGCCGCGGGTATGGTGGCGCCGTGGATGGCCGCACTGGGCATGTCGGCCAGTTCGCTGCTGGTGGTCGCCAACGCTGCCCGCCTTGCCCGTGCCGACCAGCAAACCCCCGTCGTGGCCAGCGAGCGGCTGCGCCCGGCAGCCGTGCCGGCGGTGTCGACATGACCATCGTACTCGTGCTGCTGCCCTTGACGCTGCTGCTGGTCGGCATCGCCGTGTGGGCCTTCTTCTGGGCCGTCGGCGACGGCCAGTTCGACGATATGGACAGTCCGGCCTACCGGATTCTGCTGGATGACGACGACTGGTCGACCGGCGCAGACCAGGACCAGCCCGCCGACGGTGGCGGCGATACGCAAGCCGAAGAGCATGCCGACGCCGACGATGGCGTCCAGCCGCCGGAGCGCCGGCGATGAACGCGGACGGGCTCACCTTCGCTGCGGCCCTGGTCGCCGGTCTGGTCGGCAGCTCCCACTGTATTGCCATGTGCGGCGGCATCGCCCTGGCCTTCGGCGCGCAGAGCCGGCGTCGGCCGATCGTTTCCGCCCTGCTCTACAACAGCGGCCGCATCACCAGCTATGCCATCGCCGGCGCGCTGGCCGGGGGCCTGGGCGTCGGCCTGGGTCAGCTGCTCGACCCACAGCTGCTGATCGTCGTGCTGCGCGCGCTTGCGGGCGCGATGCTGGTCGCCATCGGCCTGCAGATCGCACTGAACTGGCGTCTGCTGCGGCCCATCGAGAATCTCGGCTTTCGCCTGTGGCAGCGCGTCTCGCCGGCCGCGCGATCGCTGATCGGCCGACGCGGCGCGCTGCCGGCCCTGTTACTCGGCGGCCTATGGGGCTGGCTGCCCTGTGGCCTGGTCTATTCCATTCTCGTGGCGGCGACATTCAGCGGCGGGAGTCTGCAAGGCGCCGGGCTCATGCTCGCCTTCGGGCTGGGCACCGCACCGGCACTGATTGCCACCGGGACCGCCGCATCGCGGCTGCAACGATTCACCCGCCGGCCCGCGTTCCGTCGTGCCGGCGGGGCGTTCGTGGTGGTGCTGGGGCTGCTGACCGCGCTCATGCCCTGGCTGATGCACCACGCTCCGCCCGGCGGTTATCTCAACATGCTCGGCCTGTGCGGGCCGGGCGAAACGCTTTTGTGAGGCTGGGTTCGCTTTGTTGTGCCCACGCTGATGTTTTCACCCACCTGTAAAAAGGAAACGACAATGATGAAGAAACTTCTGGCTGCGAGCGCGCTGACCGCGGTCGGTGCCGTATTCATGGCCGGCCCGGCGGCCGCGGCCGACAGCTGCGAGCTGTCGATCAGCGGTAACGACCAGATGCAGTTCAACAAATCCGAACTCGTGGTCCCCGCCGACTGCGACGAAGTCACGCTCACCCTCGAGCATACCGGCAAGATGCCGGTGGCCCAGATGGGTCACAACTGGGTGCTCTCAAAGGAAGCCGACAAGCAGGCGATCACGTCCGAAGGCATGCAGGCCGGTCTGGACAACGAGTACCTGCCCGACGATGACAAGATCATCGCCCATACCGATCTGATCGGCGGCGGCGAATCGTCGAGCGTTACGTTCAGCACCGCGGATCTCAAAGCCGGTGGTGACTACAGCTACTACTGCACCTTCCCGGGCCACAGCTCGATGATGCACGGCAAGCTGATCGTCAAGTAAGCGAGCTGCGATCATCGCATTCGGGCCACGCGGCGTTTGTCGCGTGGCCTTTTTTGTGGCATTCGAATGCAGCGCATCATTCTCGGCTTTGGCCGCGACGACGAAGGCGACTGGGTCGCGCGGCTGGCCTGCGGCCATAATCGCCATGTGCGCCATCGCCCGCCGTTCATCAACCGGCCCTGGGTTGTACACGCTGCGGGCCGTGCCTCATGGCTGGGGCGCTCCTTCGACTGCCTGCGCTGCGATCGTCTGGAGTGGCCGAGTCGCATCCTGCAGCATCGTCCACCGGATCGCTGTATCGGACTGGGCTTTGCCCGCACGGATCGATTCGACGACCCCGGCGCCGCCTCCGGCAACTGGCGAACGCTCGAACTCAGTCAAGGTCATGCCACGCTGTGCATCGATGCGCTGCATGTCGAGCGGCCGATTACGCCGGGCGAAGCGGTCGCGATCCCGCCCAACGTGGCGTTTCGCCTGTACGCAGCGAGCACGGCACAGGCATGCCTTCGGACCTATCGCCTGATCTGACTCTCGGGCCGGGCACAAAAAAGCCGGCGCCCGAAGGACGCCGGCGATGGTTTGCCAAAGCGTTCAGCTAGTCGTCGCCCGGCGCATAGATTTCGGGCACGTCCTCGCCCTCCACCTGCAGGAATCCGGCAAGCCCGCGTTCCATGCGGCTGAGCGCATGGTCCACGAGCACGTACTTGCCCGGCACTTCCAGCTCGAAATCCACGATCGTGGCACCGCCCGGCGGCACGCTGATGGTCTGGATATGTTCGGCCGGCGCGCTGGTGGTGCCGCCCCAGGCATAAGCCTTGTCGAACATCTCGCCAATCACGTGGAACGACGATGTTGCGTTCGGGCCACCCACGCCGAAGAAGATACGTACGCGCTCACCCACCTTGGCCTTGAGCGGGTGCTGCTCGGTCAACGCCCCGACCGCACCATTGAAGACATAGTACTCGGGCTTTTCATCCAGCAGCTTGCGCACGTCGAAGGACTGCTCGCCGTGCTGACCGTAGGCCTGGGTGGTGTAGATCTCGCCCTGCATCACATAGAACTCATGATCCACCGGCGGCAGACCGCCTTCCGGCTCGACCAGAATCATGCCGTACATGCCGTTGGCGATATGGTGGGCGACCATCGGCGTGGCACAGTGATAGACATACAGCCCCGGCTTGATGGCCTTGAACGACAGGCTCTTCTGCCCGCCCGGCGGTACCTGTAGCACGCTCGCGCCGCCGCCCGGACCGGTCACGGCATGAAAATCCACCGAGTGGATCATGGTGCTGTCTTCGGCATTGCGCAGGGTCAGATCCACCGTATCGCCTTCTCGCACGCGCAGCATCGGCCCGGGCACCTGACCATCGAACGTCCAGTAGCGATAGCTCGTGCCGTCGGCAAGGCGTGCCTGTTTTTCCACCGTCTCCATATC
The DNA here is from genome assembly GCF_040361435.1 of Salinisphaera sp. C84B14. Classification (NCBI taxonomy): domain Bacteria; kingdom Pseudomonadati; phylum Pseudomonadota; class Gammaproteobacteria; order Salinisphaerales; family Salinisphaeraceae; genus Salinisphaera; species Salinisphaera sp. C84B14. The sequence continues at coordinate 27,553 of NZ_APNL01000003.1, forward strand.
CACGCGGATCGTCTTGGGCTCGCGATCGCCGATCGGCGCCGGCAGATCAGCCGGGTCACGGCTGATATCGGCCAGCGAATCCGCCTGCGCATCGGCGTCGCTTTCACCGACGATCAGCTTGCCTTCCATGCCGGCGGCGCGGTGGCCCGGGATGCTGCAGAAATAGGCGAACTGGCCGGATTCGCTCGCCCGGAATACGAAAACAGAGCTCGAATCCCGACCGACGACCTCATCCGACTTTGCCGAAAACGCGGGAATCGCCACGTCGTGCAAGGCGCCGTCGCCGTTGATGAGCGTCAGCTGCACGACCGCATCTTGCGGAATCTTTATTTTCGGATTGATCTGGCCGTCGATGGTGCCGCCGACGCCCTTAAAATACATTCCCTCTTCGCCGATGCCCGTTTTCAATGTGATCGAGACATCCGGTCTCGAACTCACCCCTTCGGCGATATTCGTTTGCGACGCATGCGCGGCCGACAAGGCCGTGCCCAACAACAGCACGCCTAACAGACTGATCCAACGCCTCGTTTTCATGGAAGCTCTCCCTGCTACCTGTAATCGATCGTTGGAGCATAGGCAGGTGCGAGCCACCGGGCTTTGATATCAGTCAAAATGAGAGGTTTTTTTGGGTAATCCTCGTGACTGGTGGAAAAGATTGTCCGAACGCGCGGTGCAACAGGCGTACGGCAATGCAATCGCACGCGTGGCGGCCGACGGCGTTACAGAAAATTTATAAAATGCGCCGCGTCCGTTCGGCGGATTAACCTGGATCAAGAGATTTCTCGATTCTGTGCAGAGTTGAGCATGCGGCTTGAACACAAGCTCATCCAGCCTTCGCGCGATCGGTGTTTTGTCTTGTTCGCGTTTCTTCGCGTTCATTGGTAGACAACCTGCTTGCTTGAGAACCGCCTGCTGCGTTGCCTACATAAGCAAGAAATCTTTGATCCGCCGATTACGCCGATGTATTGATTCAGCCACGTTTGGCGATCGACTGCGTTTACACGTTGGCTTGGTTGGCACTTGCGGTAAGAAACCTCCACAGATCGACGCAGATCGCACAGATCAAACACAGGAGATCGTGATCTTTCGCTTTCGCCTGGCGCATGCCCCAGGCGCTTTTGCTCGTCTTCGTAATCTGCGAAATCTGCGTTTGCTCTTGAAGAAAGTAGCCGTCACATGATCGATTACCGGACTGCGCACACATCGCGCCGTGTCTAGGCGCTGTCGTTAGCCTGTGGCGCATACCTACCCGCCACAGCCGGTATTCCAAACGGCACGCAGCTTGCGTATACGCGATCCGCCCCTCAGGCGAAAAGCCCATACGGGTTGTGGCTGAGCGCGACGCTGACGATGTAGGCGAAAACCATCAGCGCTGCCCCGCAGGCGACGATACGAATCGTTTTCGTCGGCCCGCGCTTGAGCCCGATCGTACCCAGCGCGATATAAAGCACAAGCGCGAGCACCTTCGCGGTCAGCCAGGGTTGCGCACCGGGGTACTGGCCGAGCAACACAGCCAGGCCCACCGCACTGCCCAGCAGCACCGTGTCGACACAGTGCGGGAGCACCCGCACCCAGCGTCGGGCCAATCGCGCCGGCGCGAACACCATCCAGCCCGCACGCACTATAAAAAGAGTCAACGTCGCGACCACGCTGCCGACATGCAGCGTCTTCAAAACCACATAGAGCGTTGCCATGGACACCGGTCGGCTCGCCTAGCCCGGCTGGCCATCGAGGCGCGGACGGCAATAAATGCGCCCATAGCGAATCGCCCAGGGCAGTATCGCTTCGAACCACGCGCCGATAGCCACGAACAGGAACAGCCAGCGCAGGTGGCCGGCCGTTACCTCTGCCAGCAGCCGTGCGACTACCGCCAGCTGAAGGATGAGAAAACACAGCACGCTGAGATTATCCATTTCCAGCCGCCGGCCGGAATGACCAAGGCTCACGCGGGTGACCATGGCGAACACCATGCTCGTGGCCAGCCCCATGCCCAGGGCATGGGTCGGTGCAAGGCCCAGCACCGCGCCATAGCCGGAGAAAAGCGCGAGGCTCTGCACGGCCGATAGCAGCGCTGCGATTGGCAACCAGGCAAACGCCATATGCAGCGACCAGAGCAGCGGCACATGCGAGGCTGCCCAGCCACGCCAGCGAAGCGCGTGCCAGCCGGTAATCAACGCCAGCGGCAGGTCCACCGTGAACAGCCAGGCGTGATGCCCGTTGAACGCAAGAACGCCGTGGCCGAGTGAGAGCGCGACGACCAGTGGCGGGCTCCAGGCCGGCTGGTAGCGGCGATAGTCGGCGATCATCGGTTCGGAAAAGAAGGGCAGCATGCGATGGGCTACCACGAACACGATCGGGCCAACAAACCCCCAGAGCGCCAGTGTTGGCATGGCGGCGAACAGCGACTGTCGGGCCTGGCCGAGCGCGCCCAGGCCGGCAAGCGCGCCGATACAGCCCACCGCAGTCACGATGATCGACCAGCGCGCATGCATCAGCGAGGGTGCGCGCGCAACCAACACGCAGCGCATGAGCACGCCAAGCCCCAGAGCCCAGGCGAGCGCGGTCAGCGCTATACCGGCCATCAGAAAATCGATCCCGGCCAGCGTTCCCACCACGGTGAGCGCATAGCCGGCATAGAGCACCGCCGCCATGCTCCGATAGATCAGCGGGCTCACCGGCGGCGCCGCCACCCAGCGCGGCAGTGCCGTCAGCAGGAAGCCGAAAACAAAGAAAGGAAAAACGCCCACCGTCATCAGCCAGGCATGCAGCCAGATCGCGGGCACCGGATGCGCAGACGCCATACCCGCCCAGCGCATAACCAGAACCGGCGCCCACCAGAGCATGCCGACCATCAGCGCGCCCAGCCCGCCCATGAAAAACAGCCGATGCGGCGCCTGTATCAAGCACCGCCCTGCCTCGAATACCGAACCCGGCATTACGCTCCGCTCCACCCTCGATCAGATGGTGCGTACTATGCCGCCGACCGGAAAGGCCCACATTGATGGAAATCAATACCTCCGGCGAAGGTCATCAGCCCGCTGGGCGCGTCGTGGGGTCTCGAGTGATCTGGTTAAGAGTCTTTCGATCAGAGTCTTTCGATGATGGTCACATTGGCCATGCCGCCGCCTTCGCACATCGTCTGCAAGCCATAGCGCCCGCCTCGCGCCCGGAGCGCGTGCACCAGCGTCGTCATGAGCTTGGTGCCCGAAGCGCCCAGCGGATGGCCGAGCGCGATAGCGCCGCCGTGGACGTTCATCTTGTCGGCGTCCGCCCCGGTGTACTGCAGCCAGGCCAACGGAATGGGCGCGAATGCCTCGTTGACCTCGAACAGATCGATATCGTCGATCGTCATGCCGGCCCGATCGAGCGCGCGCTGCGTGGCCGGCAACGGTGCTTCGAGCATGATCACCGGGTCGTGCCCCAGCACGCTCATGTGGTGGATACGCGCGAGCGGTTCGACGCCGAGCCGCTTCAAGCCCGCTTCGTTGACCACCATTACCCCGCTTGCGCCGTCGCATATCTGGCTGGCCGTGGCCGCGGAGATACGGCCATTGTCTGCCAGCAGCTTCACCCCGGCGATGGAATCAAGCGTGGCATCGAACCGAATACCTTCGTCGACCCTGTGCTCGACCTCTTCGCCCGAATCCGGATCGAGAACCGTCACCGGCAGAATCTCTTCGTCGAACGCGCCGGTTTCGGTCGCACGTATCGCGCGCTGGTGGCTCTCCAACGCAAACGCGTCCAGCGCCGCCCGTTCAATGCCGTACTTGGCGGCCACCATTTCAGCACCCTCGAACTGGCTGAACAGCTCGGTCCCGGGATACCGATCGCGAATTCCGGGACTCATATAGATGCCCATCTCGGCTTTGCGGGCCAGAGTGAGCGGTGCGCCCATCGGAACGCGCGTCATGCTTTCCACACCGCCGGCGATGACGATATCCATCGAACCGGACATCACCGCCTGGGCGGCGAAATGCAGGGCCTGCTGGGAGGAGCCGCACTGGCGATCCACGCTGGTACCGGGTACCGACTCGGGCAGGCTAGAGGCCAGCACCGCGTTCCGGGCTACGTTGGCCGCCTGTTCGCCCACCTGACCCACACAGCCCAGAATCACGTCGTCGATCGTATCCGGCGAGGCCTGGCTACGTTCGACCAGCCCATCGATCAGCGTGGCCGCCAAATCGACCGGATGCCAGCCGGCCAGACGACCACCACGGCGGCCCCCTGCCGTGCGCAGGGCGGATACGATATAGGCGTCGGTCATAAGCAGGGCTCGCAGTTATCCAGACATCGGGGACTGTCTTTGTGCCACCCTGCCGGCACCCTGTAAAGCATAGCCAGCAAGACCATGTCCCACCGCGGCGATATCAATTCCAGCTCGCAGAACACGTATAGCGATGTTTTCGATGCCGTGCGCCGTATTCCCTATGGGCGAGTGAGCACCTATGGGGACATCGCGCGTCTGATCGGCCGCCCTCGTGCGGCGCGTGTGGTCGGCTATGCGATGCATCGCTGCCCACCGGGCCTGCCCTGGCATCGGGTGATCAACGCCCAGGGCCGGATTTCGCTGCCCGCCGACAGCACCGCCGGCCTGTCGCAAAGACGACGCCTGGAGGAAGAAGGGGTTGTACTCATCGGCGGCCGCGTGGATCTCGATCGCTTCGGCTGGCCCGACGCCGACTGACGGCTGCCGCCGAACCCCGGTGGTAGTCTGGCCGCGTCATCCAATACAACAATCGAGGAGACAGCCATGCAGATCACCGATCGATGCTTTCTGATTACCGGCGGCGGCTCGGGCCTGGGGGCAGCCAGCGCCCGTATGCTGGTCGATGCCGGGGCCCGCGTAGTGCTCGCCGACGTCAACGCCGAGGCCGGCCAGCAGACGGCCGCGGCCTTGGGCGAGGCAGCGCGCTTCGTCAACTGCGACGTGACCCGTGAAGAAGACGGCAAGGCCGCGGTCAGTGCTGCACGCCAGCACGGGGGCGCGCTGCACGGCCTGCTCAACTGTGCCGGTATCGGCATCCCCTCGAAGGTTCTTGGCAAGAACGGCCCGCACGACCTGGCGACCTTTTCCAAGGTGATCCAGATCAACCTGATCGGCAGTTTCAACATGATTCGGCTGGCGTCCGAGGCGATGGCGGCGACCGATGCCCAGGCCGACGACGAACGCGGCGTCATCATCAACACGGCGTCGGTCGCCGCCTTCGAAGGCCAGATCGGCCAGGCCTCCTATTCTGCCTCCAAGGGCGGCATCGTAAGCATGACCCTGCCGATCGCACGCGAGCTGGCCCGGCACGGCATTCGCGTGATGACCATTGCCCCCGGGATTTTCGATACGCCGATGATGGCGGAACTGCCCGAGGAAGTCCGCGACTCGCTCGGCAAGATGGTGCCTTTCCCCTCGCGCCTGGGCCAGCCGGAGGAATTCGCGCGCCTGGCCCGCGACATCATCGAGAACACCATGCTCAACGGCAGCACCATTCGCTTGGACGGGGCGATTCGCATGCAGCCGAAATAAGCGCGGCCGCAATCGCCGGCGCGGGTCCGGCCCGGGTGTGCCAGGGCCAGCTGCCCGACCCTGCCAAGGGCTGAGCGCGGGCCGATCGCCTGCCCGGCGCTCCCTTATTCGAGGGCGGGCATACAACGCCTGTCGCGCTAGATTCTCTCCACCCGAGCCATCTTGGTATGGCGCGGCGAGGCGTCATGCAGCCTTCGCTTTGGCGGTTGCACACGCCTGTAGCGATGCCTGTTGTACCCGCAACCGTGTTTAGCGCGTTTAACCTGTTGGACGCATACGCCATCTCTTTCATACCAAGGTCTAATCCATCGCGCGGGCGCAGGCCATAAGTTCATATCCGAGCGCAACGCGAAGACTGCCTTTCGCGCCTGAACGTCCGTTCGTACAACGACTTCGGTCGACGGCCCAGTCCTTCATTTCGATAATGCGACCCACGCGAGGCGATATAGCCTTCGCCTATAGCACGGATAATATCTGCCTAACCAAAATCGGACAGCGAAGACCGCTTGTCTCTGGCTAGGGGTCGCATGCGCATGCATGTGCGATGGCGTTTCGGCACACGTCGATTCGCGCAGAAAGCGCGAATGGGCCATCGCCGCCCGGAGCGTCCTGGTTTCCAATTTCTTTTGCCTCGCTGCCCAGACCGTGCGATGGCCAACGCGTTGACCGCACCCCGGCGCACGCATACGCTTTGCGACCAGATGTTCGCTATGCAGTCGCATCGAGCACTAGCGATTTTGGCTCCGGCCGAGTCTCGCCCGACCGACACAATAAAACTGTGGAGACATTCCATGCGCCTGAAATCCACGCTCCGCGTGTTCTCGCCCCTGCTACTCACCGCGGCCCTGGGCGTGACCCATGCGACCGGCGCGTTCGCGGCCGACGACAGCGAGCCCGATCTGCCCCGCTCGATGACCTGGGCCGCCTACGACGTGGGCTCGGCCGGCTATGCCGAAGCCTCGGCCATTGCCGATGCGTTTGGCCGCAAGTACGGCACCCGTATTCGTATTCAGCCCTCGGGTTCGGCGATCGGCCGCCTGCAGCCGCTGCTGCGCGACCGCGCGGAAGTCGCCTACCTCGCCACCGAAGCCTTCTTTGCTTCCGAAGGCGTGGCCGATTTCGGTGATCGCCGCTGGGGCCCGCAGGATCTGCGTACGCTGGGCGGGCGTCCGTCGTCGTTCGGTATCTTCACCGCGAAGGATGCCAACATCACCTCGATGAAGGAGCTCAAGGGCAAGCGTTTTGCCTATGTGGCCGGCAATCCGTCGATCAACCTCAAGTGCGATGCCCTGCTGGGCGCCGCCGGGCTGACCCGCGACGACGTCGATGCACGCATGTTCCCCACCTACAACGCCACCATGAGCTCGCTGGCCCAGGGCAAGGCGGATGCGTCCTGCACCACGACCACGCCCAGCCAGCTCTATGAACTCGCCGAATCGCCGCGCGGCATTCGCTGGCTGGAAGTGGACCCGGACGACGAGAAGGCCTGGGCACGCCTGCGCAAGATCGCGCCCTTCCTGCAGCCCTATCGGGAAACCGTCGGCGCAGGCCTGAGCGAAGACAATCCGGTCAACATCTTCGCCTATCGCTACCCGGTGCTGACCGTGAAGGCCGATCAGGATGAGGACTTCGTCTACAACTACCTCAAGGCCTTCGACGAAACCTATCCGATGTACAAGGACGGCACCGCGGTCATGGGTCGCTGGAAGCTGGAAAACGCGGGCACGCCGCCGGTCGATGTGCCGTTCCACCCGGGTGCGATCAAGTATCTGAAGGAAAAAGGCATCTGGACGGACGAAATGCAGGCCTGGAACGACAAGCGTCTGGCCCGCCTGAAAGCCCTGCAGGCCGCCTGGAAGGACGCCATCGCCGAAGGCAAGGGCAAGAGCGACGACGCCTTCGCCGACATCTGGGCCAAGCATCGCCAGCAGGCGATCGAGTCGCTGTAAACCTAAACGGGTTTTAGCAAAACCGGCCGGCGCCGAGATGCCGGCCGGTTTTTTGTTTCACGTTCACCGACACTCGAAGAGGTCGTCATGGCCACAAACACGCCTTCGGCCACCGAGAACAGCCTGGAAACGGAACAGGAAGCCAGCCGCCTGGGCGGTGCCTCCTACTGGACCGTCATGGCGCTGGGCACCCTCGGTCTGCTACTGACCATCAACCAGACCTTTACCCTCGGTCTGTTCGGCTTTCAGCCACTGGGCAATTCGTTTCTTTATTACCTGATCGGCCTGTTCCTGGCGGCGACCTTTCTCTATTTCCCGGCCTGGTCCGGGGCCAAGGAGCATGTCCCGTTCTACGACTGGATACTGGCTGCCGTCGCTCTTGTGCCGGCGGTCTATCTCGGCTACCACGGGCTCGAGATCATCCAGCAGGGCTGGGATTTCAGCGCGCCTGTCGAGGCCACGGTCGCGTCCGGCGTCATGCTCGCCCTCATTCTGGAGGGCACACGTCGTTGCGGCGGGCTGATTCTGGTTCTGGTCGCACTGTTGTTCGGCTGCTACCCGTTGTTCGCCGATCATATGCCGGGCTTTCTCTGGGGCACCCAGTACGGCTTCGGCGAAACGCTGCGCGCTCACGTCTTGGGCGTTGAGTCGGTCATCGGCATACCGATGCAGGTGGTCGCCAATCTGATCATCGGCTTCGTGGTCTTCGGCGCGGCACTGACCGTGACCGGCGGCGGCGATTTCTTCATGAATTTCGCCATGGCCCTGATGGGCCGCAGCCGCGGCGGCCCGGCCAAGGTCGCGGTGCTGTCGAGCGGCATCATGGGTAGCCTGTCGGGCAGCGTGATCTCGAATATCCTGACCACCGGCCCGATCACCATCCCGACCATGAAGAAGTCGGGCTACCCGGCCCACTACGCCGGCGCCATCGAAGCCTGTGCCTCGACCGGCGGCACGCTCATGCCGCCGGTGATGGGCGCAGTGGCCTTCATCATGGCCTCGTTTTTGAACGTGCCCTATGCCGAGGTCATGGTCGCTGCCTTCCTGCCGGCGCTGCTGTTCTATCTGGCGCTGCTGTTTCAGGTGGACGCCTATGCGGCCCGGCGTGGCCTGATCGGCATGCCTGAATCCGAAATCCCGCGCGTGGCCGATACCCTCAAGCAGGGCTGGCCGTATCTTTTCAGCCTCGGCATGCTCATCTACATGCTGCTGGTCATGCGCCTGGACGCCTATGCGCCCTATTATGCGACGCTGATCCTGCTGGCCATCGCCCTGTTCAAGCCCAGCTACCGGCTCAACTGGTCGCGCCTGCAGTATCTGATACTCACGCTCACCAGCAGCGTGGCCAGCCTGGTCGCCATTCTTGCCGGCATCGGACTGGTCGTGGGCGGCCTGTCGTATACCGGCGTGGCCGGCGCCTTCTCGCGCGAACTGCTGCTCTATGCCGACGGCAGTATCCCGCTGATGCTCGGCGCGGGGGCAATCACCAGCTTCGTGCTCGGCATGGGCATGACCGTGAGCGCCTGCTATATCTTCCTGTCGATCCTGCTCGCGCCCGCGCTCGTGGATGCCGGGCTGAACCCGTTGGCCAGCCATCTGTTCATCCTCTACTGGGGCATGCTGTCCTACATCACGCCGCCGGTGGCGCTGGCCGCGATCACCGCCTCCGGCGTGGCCGGCTCGAACGCCGGGCGTACCGGCGTCTATGCCATGCGCCTCGGCAGCATTCTGTTCGTGCTGCCGTTCCTGTTCGTGACCAACCCGGCGCTGATCCTGCAGGGCGATCTGGCCCACATTCTGCTGTCGACGGTAACCGCGGTCGCCGCGATCTGGCTGGTGGCCGCCGCGCTCGAGGGCTATCTCTACCGCGTGGGCGCTATCAACCTGGTCATGCGCCTGATCGTGCTGGTGGCCGGGGCCGCCCTGATCTATCCGGAACGGCTGTCGGACGCGATCGGCGTCGCGATCGTGGTCGCCATCTATATCGCGGACGCGCTGCTCGGCGGGCGGCTGGGTTCGAAGGACGCCCAGCGCCTGGCCCGTGCCAAGCAGGCAGAACAGGCCGAGCAGCAGGCCCGAGCTTCTTCTTAAAAGGTAGAAAATCATGATAGACAAGCGAGTCGCGTCCCTGCGCGAAGCGATCGCCGGCATCAAGAGCGGCGCGGCCGTGATGATCGGCGGCTTCGGCAGTTCCGGCATTCCCTTCGAACTGATCGAAGCGCTGCGCCAGCACGGCGCAGACGATCTCACGGTGATCTCCAATAACGCGGGTTCGCATGAAATCGGTATCGCCACGCTGCTGCGCGATCGTCTGGTCCGCAAGGTGGTATGCACCTACCCTCGTTCCCAGGGGTCGGTGTGGTTCGAAAAGCTCTACGAAGAAGGCGCGATCGAACTCGAACTGATGCCCCAGGGCACGTTTGCCGAACGCATGCGCGCCGCCGGCGCCGGCCTGGGCGGTTTCTTCACCCCCACCGGCTACGGCACCAAGCTTGCGGAAGGCAAGGAAACACGCGAGATCGACGGCGTGGGCTATGTGCTCGAGCCACCGCTCAAGGCCGACGTGGCGCTGATCAAGGCCCACAAGGGCGATAAATGGGGCAACCTCGCGTACAACACCGCGGGACGCAACTTCAATCCGGTCATGGCGATGGCCGCGGACATGACCATCGCCGAAGTCGAACATATCGTCGAACTCGGCGAACTGGATCCGGAGAGCGTGGCGACGCCCGGCATCTTCGTCGATCGCGTCGTCGCACAGGAGGGCATCGTATGACACGTCTCGAACCCGCACAGATGGCCGAGCGCCTCGCCCAGGACATCCCCGACGGCAGCTATGTGAATCTCGGCATCGGCATGCCGGTCATGGTGGCCAACTATGTGCCCGACGGCCGCGAAGTGATCTATCACAGCGAGAACGGCATCCTCGGCGTCGGCCCCACGCCCGAACCCGGTACCGAAGATCCGGACCTGATCAACGCGGCCAAGCAGTACGTCACCCTGATCAAGGGCGGCTGCTATTTCGATACCGCCGACTCCTTCGCCATGATGCGCGGCGGCCATCTGGATATCGCCGTGCTCGGCGGCTTTCAGGTATCCGCGGACGGCAATCTGGCCAACTGGGCGACCGACAACGAAAAATATCCGCCCGCCGTGGGCGGCGCGATGGATCTGTCGGTGGGCGCAAAGACCGTCTATGTGCTCATGCGTCATACCACCAAGGCCGGCGAGCCCAAGATCCTCGATGCCTGCACCTACCCGCTGACAGGTACCGGTGTGGTGAGTCGAATCTATACCGACCTGGCCGTGCTCGAAATTACCGATAACGGTCCGCGCGTCGTGGAGCTGTTCGGCGACAACAGTTTCGAAGACGTTCAGGCGGTCACCGGGACGCGTCTACTACCGCCCGCGTGAACGCGGCCGACCGGCTTCGGCAGGCGCACACGGCGCGCTCGTTACGGCATCGAACATGACGCACTCCACCGTCGATAACGCCCGCAGTGGCCTGGTCTACCTGACCCTGGTCGCGGGCGTGCTGGGCCTGCCATGGCTGGCGTGGGTCATCGGCGCACCGGCGCTGATCGTCGCGATCGTACTGGCCTGGCCGGGGCTCAATCGCATACCGCGGGTGATCGTATCCGCGGTCTTGCTTGCGGTTGCCGTCGCACTGGCCGTCGATCCGGCACTGCTCAGCGATGGGTTGATGACGATCACGCGGCTGGCCGCGCTCGTCGTGGCGGTCATGCTGTTGTCGCATGCGCTGGGGCGTTCGCGTCATCTGTCGGTGATTTCGGAACATCTGTTCGCCGGCCGTGCCCTGACCCGCTACCTGAGCATCACCTTCGGCACGCTGTTTCTGGCCATGCCGCTGAACTTCGGTTCGGTGAGCGTGGTATCGACCCTGATCGGCCGCGAAATCGACGGCCACGGCGATTCCAGCGGTGCGCGCAATGCCGCGCGGGCCGTGCTCCGAGGCTTCGGCTCGGCCTCGGTCTGTTCGCCGCTGTCGATCGCCGTGGTGCTCACGCTCACGCTGGTGCCCGGCCTGCACGGCTGGCAGCTGTTGAGCCTGACCTTTCCGCTGGCCGCGGGCTATCTGCTTACGGGCACGCTCTTCCGCGAGCCGGAACACGCACCGCTTACAGATGAGGCGCGCAGCCGGCCACCGCAGGTATTGCCCTCGTGGCTGTTCTTCGGTGGCTGTATCGGGCTGATCTGTGTCTGCACCTTCGTATCGCGGGCCGCGTTCGGTCTGGCCTATGCACAGGCGGTCACCTGCAGCTGCCTGCTGGTCGTGGCGATCGGCTTGATCGCCAGCCCTGGCGAAAGACGTCTGCCGCGTATGGACGGCATCGCCAACGAACTGGCCATCATCTGCGGCTCGGCGTTTCTGGGTGCGACCCTGAGCGCCTTCGTTGCCGCCGGGCTGGATACCGACTTCGCGCTGCCGGCCTGGGCCTTTCCCGGGATCGCGTTCGGGCTGCCCTGGGTGCTGTTCGCCGGCGGGCTGATCGGCATGAATCCACTCATTCTGGTCACCCTCGCGGGAGGGCTGTCGAGCCGGCTGTGGCCGGAAGCGGCAGGCCTGGGCCTGGCTATCGCGATGGTATCGGGCTGGGGACTGACCATCGCCGGCACACCCTACTCGGCCAACGCGCTGCTCGTGCAGCGTCTGACCGGCTACGACAACTGGCGGGCCACCGTCGGCTGGAGCCTCAAGCTGTCGTTGCTCGCCCTGGCCGTGGCGTCGAGCTTGGCGGCGACCACCACGCTGGTGCTCATGCGCTGACCCGGGGCAATGATAGCCTGTGGGCGTTATTCAGGCCGCCCCCGCCATGACCGATACAAGTACCGCAGTCGACTATCGCCCGCTCTATCCGCATATCGAGCCCTACGATAGCGGCCAGCTCGCCGTGGATTCACGGCACACCCTTTATTACGAGCAGTGCGGCAACCCCGACGGCAAGCCGGTGGTGTTCCTGCACGGGGGGCCGGGCGGCGGGGCCGGGCCGAGCAGCCGCCGATTCTTCGACCCCGCCCACTATCGCATCGTGCTGTTCGATCAACGCGGCTGCGGCCGCTCGACTCCGCATGCCGACCTGGTCGACAACACCACCTGGCATCTGGTCGCCGATATCGAACGCCTGCGCGAACATCTGCATATCGAGCGTTGGCAGGTCTTCGGCGGCTCCTGGGGCTCGACTCTCGCGCTCACCTATGCCCAGGCCCACCCGGAACGGGTCAGCGAACTCGTGCTGCGCGGTATCTTCATGCTGCGCCGGGCGGAGATGCTCTGGTTCTATCAGCGGGGCGCGAACGCACTGTTTCCGGATGCCTTCGAGCCCTACCGAGACCATATTCCGGCCGGCGAGCAAGGCGATCTGATCAGTGCCTACTACCGCCGCCTGACCAGCGATGACGAGCAAACCCGGCTGGAGGCCGCACGGCGCTGGTCCGTCTGGGAAGGCGCGGCAAGCTATCTCAAACCCAGCATCGAGGCCCAGAACACGAACGCGGCAAGCCGCTTTGCCCTGGCCTTTGCGCGTATCGAATGTCACTACTTCGTACACGGGGGCTTTTTCGAGCGCGACGACCAGCTACTCGAAAACATCGATCGGATTCGCGATATCCCCTGCGTGATCGTGCACGGCCGCTATGACGTGGTCTGTCCGCTGGCCAATGCCTGGGATCTACACCGGGCCTGGCCCGAGGCCGATCTGCGCATCACCCCCGACGCCGGCCACTCCGCCTTTGAACCCGGCAACCGGCATGCCCTGCTCGAAGCCACCGACGGCTTTCGCTAGGGCCTGTCGTCACGGGATATACCATCGCATTGCCCGTGCCGGGCGTGTCAGGCAAGGCGCGGGCCGCCGAGCGTGGCGGGCCCACGGTCAAGGTCCGCAACGCAGCATGGCGCGTCCGGAACGCCCCCCAACGAATAACGATCGGTCGGCGGCCAAGCCGCGGCAATCCGTCGTTGTGGTTCATGGGTTGGCTCGCTAACGAGGCATAACCACGCGGCACTCGCGATGCCTTGTCTTGCCGCGGCCTGGTCGCCGATGCGGTGGCCTATCTCGCGCCGACAGGCCCTTGCCCTACCCCGACGCGGACTGAAAACCGGGCGCACCCGGCGCTTCACAGGCGCGATCGCGACCCGCTCGCTTTGCCGCATACAACGCCTCGTCGGCTTGCGCGACAATCGCTTCTGCATTCGGCACATCGCGGGGCATGACCACGCTGAAGCCCACGCTGATGGTCAGCGTGCCGAGCTTGGTATTCGGATTATCCAGATCGAGCTCGCGTACCCGCTGGCACAGACGTTCGGCAAAGTGCTGGGCCGGCTCGCGCTCCATGCCACAGGCCACGACCACGAACTCCTCGCCACCGTAACGGGCGAGAAAATCCGAGCCGCGCTGGAAACTTTCCGCCAGCGTCTGGGCCACCTGGATCAGCGCGTCGTCGCCGGCCTGGTGGCCAAAGCGATCGTTGAAGGCTTTGAAGTGGTCGATATCGATAAAGAAGACCGCCAGCGATTCGCCCGTCCGGGCGGAGATCTTCCAGAGCGACTGCATACGGTCGTCGAAATGGCGACGGTTATAAACGCCCGTCAGCGCATCGAGCGTGACCAGTTCCTCCAGCGCTTTCTTGGCCGATTCCAGATCGCGATTACGGGCCCGCAATTGCTCGTCGAGCAGCATGCGCTGGGTGACGTCCTTCTGAAAACCGATGAAGTGCGTGACGGTGCCGTGCTCGTTGTGTATGGGCGATACGCTCAGCTCGTTCCAGAACGGCGTATCGTCCTTGCGGTAATTCATGATGACGTGCGAAAACCCCTGGCCCTGGTCCAGGGCATCACGCATTTGCGCACCCAGCGCGTCCTCGGTACGTCCGCGCTGCAGAAACCGGCAGTTGCGGCCGACCACTTCATCATGGCTGTACCCGGTCATGCGCTCGAACGCCGGATTGACAAAGATCAGGGGCAGATCTTCGGCCTGGGCATCGGCGATGGTGATGCCGTCGCGCGAATCCAGCACGGCATGCTGTAGAAGCTCAAGGTCGATCATCAGCCGTTTTCTTTCCACGGGGCAATAGAATAGGAGAGCAATATTTACGCCACAATTGAATAACGGAAACTACGGATGCGCGCTACGAGCGTGCCCCGGCCTTGCGGCATGAGCAGGCAGTCGCACGACGGATACTGCGGCACCAATGGGCTAAGTGTCCCAAAATTATCATGGAATGCGTAGCCTGCGTATCCGCGGCCTGCCCACACAACGGCCCTTGCGACCGCGCAATACCGCACGCCCACTCAAGGCCGGCCACTGCTATCGATGCCTCTGATCGGTGCGGCGATGCGCTAGAATCGGCAATTCTGACAACGCCGCCGGTCAGTTCTGCGCTACGAACATAGTCCGGCCCGAATCGAGTCGACAACAATGACGATGGACAAGCAAAAGCAGACCACGCGCGTGGCCGCGCGTATCGAAAGCGCGCTGGCGCGAGGCATTCTTAATCTGCCGGCCGGCCTGTTGCGCACGCTGGCCGGCCGGCCGGTGGTCCGCGACAGCCAGACCCTGGATGTACAGACGCAAATGCTGCTGCGCTTGCAAACGGTTCGAGGCAATGCGGCGCTGGGCGGACGCTCGGTCGCGCGCGAACGTGCGCTTATGGATGCACAGGCCCAGCTGCTCGAACCCAGGGCCTCTCGGCGGGTCTCGACCCGCGACATTCAGGTCGCGGGCGGCGATGGGCCTTGTCCGGCCCGGGTGTATCGTCCCGAGGGCGTCAAATCTGACGGCGGCGCCCTGGTCTTCTACCACGGCGGCGGCTTCGTGATCGGCTCTTTGGATACGCACGATGGCGTATGCCGAGCCATCGCGGACCGCGCCCAGTGCGTTGTCATCGCCATCGACTACCGACTCGCGCCCGAGCACCCCGCCCCGGCCGGCGTGGAAGACGGGGTGGCTGCGTTCCGCGATATCGTCGGTCGGGCCGCCGAATTCGAAATCGATCCTGATCGAGTGGCCGTGAGTGGCGATAGCGCCGGCGGCAATCTGTCGGCGGTCGTTTGCCAGACGACGCGCAACGATGCCCATTCGCCCTGTTTCCAGCTGCTGTTCTACCCGGCGGTCGATTTCGTCGACGAACGCGAGTCCGTGCGGACCTTCGCCAAAGGGTTCCTGCTCGAAAAGACGTCGATGGACTGGTTCCGTGGACACTATCTGTCGGGCGGCCTGGAGCCGGGTGATACGCGCGTTTCACCGATGCACGGGGATCTTCAGGGCCTGCCCCCCGCACTGGTGATTACCGGCGGGTTCGATCCGCTGCGCGATGAGGGCGAAGCCTATGCCGAAGCGCTGAAAGCCGCGGGCGGCCAGGCGAACGTCGTACGTTATCCATCCATGATCCACGGCTTTCTGAACTTTGCCGGCGCAGTGGCAGGCGCCGACGCGGCGTTGACGGACGGCGCGCATGCACTGCGCGACGCGCTGGGCAGCTAAGAGGCACGAACGGACACGAAAGCCGCACAGGTTTCACCTCGCAGGGTATTCGCGTACGCGACCCGATCAATCGCCGGTACGACGCGCGGAGACGCCCGTGGTGCCGGCACCCCGGCGTAGCGGTATACGAAACCACCATCCCTTCGTGGTCCACAAGCCATCACAGACACGAGCCGGGCGATAGGCGCCCGGGCCGATGCGATGGATACGACGCTTAGCGCTAATTAAGGAAGCTCTGCACAACCTCTCGCGGGTCGCGTTCGAGTCCTCACAGACGGTGCGGCAAGGCGTCCGAGCGCAGCGCCTGCCTCATTGGCAGGTCAAGCTCGGCAACGCAGTCGCGGCGTCTGTGAGGCCGAACCCCTTGCGGGCCGGGGCTTTGCGCGAGCTTGATCGGCGTCAGTGTTCGCTACCGTGCAGCAAGCACGCTACGCTCTCACTTCCTTGTCAATCGCGCGCAAAGCACCCGGCGCGACCGCGACAGGTTGTGCAGAGCTTCCTTAAATCGTCGCGCCGCGCTCTATTTTTTCGCAAGCCAAGGCGCAGTCGTGCTAACAGGCGCTAGTCGCGCGGGCTATCGTCCTCGATGGCCTGGCGCAGTTCCGCACCGTCGAGCACGCCGTCGGAATTGGTATCCAGGGCATCGAAATATGGCGTCATCGCGGCCTGATACTCGGCCAGCGAAATAGCGCCGTCGTCGTCGCGGTCGAGGATGGCGAACTGGCGCTCGATGGACGCGCGGCGCGCCCGACGCACGTCGGCAGGCAGCTCTTCGCTGTCGCGCCCGGGCTGACCGGCCGCGAACTCGTCGGTGTCGAGCAGGCCGTCGCCGTTGCCATCGAGCCGCTCGAACGTCTTGCGCTGACCGTCGATCGCCTCCTGACGACTGATCGCACCGTCGTCGTTGGCGTCCAGCGCAGATAGCGCATTCTGGGCCCAGGCGCCGGCCGGCATGGCGGCGGCCAACACGAACACCGCGCTTAGCGGCAATAGCGATCGACTCATTTGCTGTCGTCCTCGGTCAGGCATGTAGCGGTATTGGGCAACGCCGGCAACCCGAGGTTCAGTCTTCAATCGTGTGCGTCGTCGTCCTGTTCAAACACCACGTCGGCGTCGTCGGCGCACAGCTCACGAATTTCGCTGGGCTGGCCCTCGGCGTTGAAGCGCACATAACCCATGCCGGCGCCGTTGACCAGGCGCTCGCCGTGATCGGCCGGGCTCGGACGACGCGGTTCGATACGCATACGCCGGCGCTTGGTGAACCAGTTCAGCGGCGAGTACGGCGCATACAGCCACCGATTGAGTCGATCGAACCAGTCCAGCAGCCGACGTGGAAATTCGTTCTTCACGCCGGAGCTGGTGATCTGCCAGATCCGCTGGCGCGCTGCCGAAAAGCGCAGGGTGACGTCATAGGCGAACGAGTAATGCACGTCGCCCGACAGAATGGTGAAATTCTTCGGCGTCTTGCCGTGACGAAAGATGTTGAGCAGCGTATGGGCCGCGCCGGGATGGGCCATCCAGTTTTCGGCATCCACCATCAGCGGTTTGCCGAACCAGGTGAAAACACGCTGGATGTTCTCGATGAGCTTGACGCCGAAAATCGGCGCGGCGGAGACCATCACCACGCTTTCGCGGTTCATGAGCTGGCCTTGCATCTCGCTCAGAGCCTCCCAGTCCATCAACCCGGACGGCTTGGACGGTGCCCGCCCGCGTCGCCAGCGCCGGGTGCGGGTATCGAGCACGAGCACGCCCGGGTCCGTCTCGAGCATGAAACCCCAGCCGCGAAATTCGAGCAGATGGTCGATCAGGGCATCGTGGGCGGCGTTGTCGCGCGTATCGATATAGCGCACCACGCACGGCCAGACCGTCTCTTCAAAAGCCTCCGGCCGGTTGCCCCAGCCCTGGCACAGCAGATAGGCGATCAGCGCATTGCCGATGATGCGTCGGGAGAAAGGATGCCCGTAGGCGGTATCCATCCATTCACCCGTGAGGTTCCAGTCGTCGGTAATGTCGTGATCGTCGAAGATCATGGCGGTGACGGTGTTGGCCATCACGCGCCGGACCGCCGGCAGCTCGGCAACGAAGGCGTCGATGGCCCGTGCTTCTTCGTCGTAGCGACGGCTTTCTTCTTCGTCCAGCTCGGGGCGGGTGTACTCGAGCCCTCGCCAGGCGACATCGGACCAGCACAGCAGATACATCGCCAGCACTTCAGCGAGCGTGATCAGGTGATTGCCCGACGAAGCCGACGTGAACACCGGCTTGCGCGTGCCGCCAAAAAAGCGGTCGCGCAGATCCCGATTGACCTTTTCCTTGGGCAGCAGCTCGTCGCGCCGGTAGTAGCAGGCGCTACAGGCATAGAGTGCATCGCTGTCGTCGAGCAACGCGCCTTCCAGGGTTTCCGGCCACAGGCCGAGCCGCGCGATAAGCGCATGGATGGCCCGTAGCAGCGGCCCTGCCACATCATCGGCATAGATCTGATCGCCGGTGAGCAGCATGGCCGCCGGCCAGTCGTCGCTATCCGCGCGCCGTGCCCCAAGCCATCGGTCCGCACGCGCCATGCCGTCGCCGGACGGATGATGCGGGCGCCGACAGGAGCCGTGCAGCAGGCTGTCGAGCCGCGTCTTGATCACGAACCGCGGGCGCGATTCGCCTTCGTAGCACAGCGCCGGCTCGGCTGCGGCCAGCGAGACGCGATCGTCGCCCACAAGCAGGTCATAGCCAATCGCCCTGCCTTCGGGCAGCGGCTCCACCCCGGCCGCGCCGAGATCCACGTCGATGAATATCATCCACGCGTGCTCACCAATACGCAGATCGCGACGATGGCGGCTATCGAGCACGATCGTGTCGTCGGCGACCTGGCGGCGGCCGTCATCGTCGCGATACAGGGCCAGCGTCAGCGGCAGGTTGCTGGCGGCCACCAGCCAGAGCACCAGACGGCCCGGCCGGGCCTGGCGCAGAATCGGACCGGCGAGCACGCCGTTGGCAACGGGGTCGGCAAATGAAGCGGTGTCTTGCATGCGCCGATTGTACGGCGCGCGCGCCGGCGCGTGCGCCAACGCGTATTGACCGCCCGGATGATGGGCGCTAATTTCAGCCGATGCTAAGTTTTGCAGTCCGCCGTTACGCCGGCCCTCGGTTGCGGTTCGATGTCGCCCGCCCGAGCAGGTCATGAGTCGCTCTCAAAGCGACATGCTGCCGGGCGAAAACGCCACCATGCGCGCCGCACAGGCCGCCCTCGATGGCCGGCACCGCGGTCTGCGTGGGCTGTGGCCGTTTCTCGGCCCGGCCTTCATCGCCGCCGTGGCCTATATCGACCCCGGCAATTTCGCGACCAATATCCAGGCCGGCTCGACCTTTGGTTATCTGCTGCTGTGGGTGGTCGTGGTCGCCAACCTGATGGCGATCCTCATACAGAGCATGTCGGCCAAGCTCGGTATCGCCACCGGCAAGAACGTGCCCGAAGTCTGTCGCGAGCGGTTTTCCCGACCGGTGACCATCGCTTTATGGATACAGGCCGAGATCATCGCCATTGCCACGGACCTGGCCGAATTCATCGGCGGCGCGCTGGGACTGTACCTGCTGTTCGGGATTCCACTGTTCCCGGCGGCGGTGATTACCGGGGTGTTCTCCTTTGCCCTGCTCGAGTTGCAGCGGCGCGGTTTTCGTCCGCTGGAAGCGGGTATCACCGCGCTCGTGGGCGTGGTGGTCGTGTCCTTTGCCTACGAGGTGTACGTCGCCGACCCGGACATGGGCGATCTGGGCCTGGGGCTGATACCCGGTTTCCAGGGCAGTCACAGCGTGATGCTGGCCGCGGGTATTCTGGGCGCCACCGTCATGCCGCACGTGATCTATCTGCATTCGGCGCTCACCCAGCGGCGCGTGGTCGGGCGCAGCGCCGACGAGCGCCGACGCATCTTCCGGTTCGAATTCGTCGATATCCTGATCGCCATGGGCGTGGCCGGGCTGATCAATGCCGCCATGCTGGTGATGGCGGCCGGCCTGTTCTTTGGCGCGGCCACGCCGATCACCACCCTGGAAGGCGCATTCGCCCAGCTGCGCGACTATGCCGGCCCGCTCGCCGCGACCCTGTTCGGGGTCGGCCTTCTGGCAAGCGGGTTTTCCAGTTCGTCGGTAGGTACGATGAGCGGTCAGGTGGTCATGCAGGGGTTCATCGCCCGGCGTATTCCGCTGTTCGCACGACGCCTGATCACCATGACCCCGCCGCTTTTGATTCTGGCCATGGGCGTCGACGCCACCACCGCGTTGGTCATGAGCCAAGTAGTGCTGTCCTTTGGTATCCCGTTTGCCCTGATCCCGCTGCTGCTGTTCTGCTCGAACCGCGAGATCATGGGCGAGCTGGTCAACCGGCGGGCCACCACCGTCGCGGCGTGGGCGATCGCCTGCGTGGTGATCGCGCTCAACGTCTTCCTGCTTTACGAAACTTTTTTCGGCCAGTTCTAGGGAAGCTCTGCATAAACCTCTCATGGATCGCGTTCGAGTCCTCACAGACGGTGCGGCAAGGCGTCCAGGCGCAGCGCCTGCCTTATTGGCAGGTCAAGCCTGGCAACGCGGCCGCGGCGTCTGTGAGGCCGAACCCCTTGCGGGCCGGGGCTTTGCGCGCGCTTGAACAGCGTCAGTGTTCGCTACCGTGCAGCAAGCACGCTACGCTCTCACTTCCTTGTCAATCGCGCGCAAAGCACGCCGGCGCGACCGTGACAGGTTATGCAGAGCTTCCCTAGCGCGGGTTCGCTGCCCCGAAAACGGCGTTCGTCGTTCGGCGACGCCCGCTAGGCCGGCACCCGCCGACGCCAGCGCATCAGCCAGAGCGTGACCGCGATACCGGCCAGCAGCACCACACCCACCATCAGGGTCACGCCCGGCCAGCCGGCCGCGCTCCAGAACAGCCCGCCCAGCGAGCCCACCACGCTTGAGCCCAGGTAGTAGCCGAGCAGATAAAGGCCTGCGGCATGGCCCTTGCCGCGTTCGGCAAGCAGTCCCACGAACCCGCTCGCCGTGGAATGCCCGGCAAAGAAGCCGATCGTGATCAGGGCCATGCCGGCGACCACGGCGACCAGGTTGGCAGGCCACATCATGGCAAGCCCTACCGCCATGCACACGATGGCGAACAGCAGCACCGGCGGCCGGCCGGCGCTGTCGGCAATACGCCCGGCGATGGGTGAGGTCACGATGCCGAGGATATAGATTACGAACACGGCGCCGATGGCCCCCTGCCCGAGCGAAAACGGCGCTTCGCTCAAGCGAAAGCCGATGTAGTTGTAGACCGATACGAACGCGCCCATGAACAGAAAGCCGCAGACGAAGACCCACGGCAGGGCCTTGTGGCGCAGGTGCTCACCGACCGGGCCGGCGTGCTGGGCCAGGGACATGCCGCGGCGCGGGGTGAAGTTCTGCGACCGCGGCAGCAGCCAGAAGAACAGCACGGTGGCAACAAGGCCGATTACGCCGATGGTCGCGATCGCCACCCGCCAGTCCGCGAACTCCGAAATGAAGCCCGTGATCACGCGCCCGCCCATGCCGCCGGTGGCGGTACCGCCGATATACAGCCCCGTCGCCGTGCCCAGATCCTCCGGCGCGATCTCTTCCGAAAGATAGGCGATGGCCAGAGCCGGCACCCCGCCGAGGGCGATACCTTCCAGCGCCCTGGCGGCCAGGAGCGTGCCCCAGCCAGGTGCCAGCGCCGCGCCAATGGACAACAGGGCCGAGCCGATCAGCGATGCGATCATCACCGGCTTGCGTTCGATCGCGTCGGACATCAGCCCGGCCACGAAGAGCGTAAACGCGAGCACGCCGGTGGTCACCGACAACGACAGGCTGCTCGCGGCCGCGCTGACGTCGAATTCCTTCGAGAACGCCGGCATGAGCGGCTGAACGGCGTACATCGAAGAAAAGGTCGCGAATCCGGAGGCGAACAGGGCGAGGTTGGCACGCCAATAGGTTCGCGTGCCGCGTTGCAGGTAGCGCTTGGGTGACGTGTGATCGGCTTCGTTCATGCAGTTATTGTCTCATGCAGGCATCGTTCGCGCCGCTGTAGTCGGCCCGGCTCGCCTGCGCGACCGGCGGCGGTAAAACTGCGCCCGCAATCGCCGGCGGCCGCGGGCAATTGCGCAATTTCTCGATCTTTATGCCAT
This sequence comes from Salinisphaera sp. C84B14, assembly GCF_040361435.1. Lineage (NCBI taxonomy): Bacteria > Pseudomonadati > Pseudomonadota > Gammaproteobacteria > Salinisphaerales > Salinisphaeraceae > Salinisphaera > Salinisphaera sp. C84B14. The sequence continues at coordinate 49,670 of NZ_APNL01000003.1, forward strand.
TCGTCCACGCCGCGCCGCCTCGGCCGCCCGATCGTTCCTCACCGGGCAAATCCACGGGAAGGCCGGTATCTGCTGGTATCGCGGCGCCGGACTGGCAAAAAACGCGCGGCCAGCAAATCCCGGCCCTAGCCGGGGAGCGCTCCCTTCACGGATAATGGCGCGCTTTAATTTCTACCGGCCACGGCCCTTATGATCGACAACCTGCGCAATATCGCGATTATCGCCCACGTGGACCATGGCAAGACCACGCTCGTGGACTGCCTGCTGCGCCAGTCCGGCACCTTCGAGGCGCGCGAGGAAGTCGCCGACCGGATCATGGACTCCAATGATCTGGAAAAAGAGCGTGGCATCACGATCACGTCCAAGAACACCGCCATCGAATGGCGTGACCCGGACAGCAACGAAGCCTATCGCATCAATATCGTGGATACACCGGGCCATGCCGACTTCGGCGGCGAGGTCGAGCGCGTGCTGTCGATGGTGGACTCGGTGCTGCTGCTCGTCGATGCCGTCGACGGCCCCATGCCACAGACCCGCTTTGTTACCGAAAAGGCCTTCGAGCTGGGCCTTAAGCCCATCGTGGTCATCAACAAGATCGATCGCGACGGCGCCCGCCCGGACTGGGTACTCACCCAGACCTTCGATCTGTTCGATTCGCTTGGCGCCACCGACGAACAACTGGACTTCCCCACCGTCTACACTTCGGCGCTGGGCGGCTATGCCGGCCTCGAAGATACCGTGCGCGACGGCGACATGAAGCCGCTGTTCCGTACCATCACCGAGCGCGTGCCCTCACCGCCGGTCAAGACCGACGGCCCGTTCCAGATGCAGATCACCACGCTGGATTACAACAGCTTCGTCGGCCAGATCGGCATCGGGCGTATCGCGCGCGGTGCGGTCAAGCCCGCCACCCAGATCACCATCGTCGATCGCGAAGGCAACAAGCGCAACGCCAAGATCGCGGGCGTATTCGGTTTTCTCGGCCTCAACCGGGTCGAGGTCGATCAGGCTCAGGCCGGCGATATCGTCGCTCTGACCGGCATGGACGGCCTCGATATTTCCGACACGCTGTGCGATCCGAGCGCGCCGGAAGCGCTGACCCCGCTGACCGTCGACGAGCCGACCATGAGCATGACCTTCGAGGTCAACAAATCGCCGCTGGCCGGCAAGGACGGCGACTATCTGACCTCGCGCCAGATTCGCGAGCGCCTGTTCCGCGAACTCAAGTCGAACGTCGCCATGCGCGTGGAAACCGGCAACGATCCGGACCGTTTCAAGGTGTCCGGGCGCGGTCTGCTGCATCTGTCGGTGCTGCTCGAGACCATGCGCCGCGAAGGCTATGAGCTGTCGGTATCCCGTCCTGAGGTCGTCACCCGCGAAGTCGACGGCGAGATTCACGAGCCGTATGAGCTGCTGATCTGCGATATCGAGGACGACCATCAGGGCTCGGTCATCGACAATCTCAACCAGCGCCGCGGCCAGCTGCAGAACATGCAGCCCGACGGCAACGGCCGCACGCGCCTGGAGTTCATGATTCCGGCCCGTGGCCTGATCGGCTTCCAGACCGAGTTCATGAGCCTGACCTCGGGCACCGGTATCGTCACCCATGTGTTCGACCACTACGGCCCGCGCGGTGGCGATGCCATCGGCCAGCGCCATTCCGGCGTGCTGATTTCCAACGCGGCCGGCAAGGCGGTCGGGTTTGCCCTGTTCAACCTGCAGGATCGCGGCAAGATGATGGTCTCGCCCGGCGACGAGGTATACGAAGGCATGGTCGTGGGCATCCATTCGCGCGAGAACGATCTCACCGTGAACGTGCTCAAGGCCAAGCAGCTCACCAACGTGCGCGCGGCCGGCTCGGATGAAAACATCGTGCTCACCCCGCCGATTCGCATGACGCTGGAACAGGCGCTGGAATTCATCAACGACGACGAACTCGTCGAAATCACGCCGTCCAGCGTTCGCGTACGCAAACGCTGGCTCAAGGAACACGAACGCAAGAAGGCCAGTCGCGGCTGATGCGGGCAGCGCCGGCACCGCGTCTGCGCGCTCACTGCCGCAGACGGGGTGCCTGCGTTATCGTGACCATTAAGTCGCTCTAGTCATCGAGGTTACCGAGGGATCGTTCATGCCCAGTCAAAGCCGTTCACGCCTGATCGTTCGTACCGCCAATCTGTCCGATATCCCGGCGATCAACCGGGTGGTACAGCGCACCTATCCCAACCTCGACGACTACACCTTCGACGAGCTGCGCGGCCAGATCAACAACTTCCCCGAAGGCCAGCTGGTCGCGGTCTACGAGGACGTGGTAGTCGGCTACTGTGCAACGCTGTGCCTGCCCGAGGATCAGGTCATGCGCCCGCATACCTGGGCCCGGATCACCGGTAACGGCTACGGCTCGACCCACGATATCGACGGCGACTATCTCTACGGCTACGAAATCTGCGTGGACCCGGAAGCACGCGGGCTGCGTATTGGCCAGCGCCTGTATCGCGAGCGTGAAGCCCTGTGCGTGAAGCTGGGCCTCAAGGGCATCGTCTTCTCCGGCCGCCTGCCCGGGCTCAAGCGCCGCTACAAGAAGTACGGCAGTGCCGAGGCCTATGTCGAGGCGGTGCAGAACAAGGAAATCCGCGATTCGGTGTTGAGCTTCCAGCTCAACCAGGGCTATGAACTGCTCGGCGTCATGCCCAACTATCTGCCGCCGGACGAAGCCTCGATGGGCTACGGCGCACACCTGCTCTGGCGCAACCCGGAATACAAGTACCGCGAAGACGTCGTCGGTGATTCGCACGTGCATCTGCAGCGCCCGGCCACGGTACGTATCGCCACCATCCAGTACGGCCAGCGTGCGATCAACTCCTTCGACGAGTTCGCCCAGATCGTGACCTACTTCGTCCAGGAAACGGCCGACGCCAAGGCCGACTTCGTGGTGTTTCCAGAGCTGTTCACGGTTCAGCTGCTGTCGATCAAGAACGAGGAACTGCGTCATCGCGCGGCAATCCAGCGCCTGGCCGACTTCGTCGACGAATTCCGCGAGCTCATGGCTTCGCTGGCGGTCAAGTTCAACATCAACATCATCGCCGGTTCCCACCCCACCCGCGTCGGCGACGACCTGCAGAACATCGGCTATATCTATCTGCGCGACGGGTCCGAATACCAGCAGCCCAAGATCCACCCCACCCCGGGCGAGCGCCACTACTGGAATATCGTCGGCGGCGATTCGCTCAATGCCATCGAAACCGACTGTGGCCCGATCGGCGTGCTGGTGTGCTACGACAGCGAGTTCCCGGAACTGTGCCGACACCTGGCCGACCAGGGCATCAACATGCTGTTCGTGCCCTATTCCACCGAAGATCGCAACGGGCATCTGCGCGTGCGCTACTCGGCCCATGCACGCGCGGTGGAAAACCAGATCTATGTCGCCACCGCCGGCAACGTCGGCAACCTGCCGCGTATTCACGCCATGGACCTGCACTACGGCCAGAGCGCGATCATCACCCCCTGCGATTTCGCCTTCGCCCGCGACGGCGTGGCCGCGGATACCACGCCCAACGTCGAAATGGTCGCCATCGCCGATGTGCGTCTGGACGTGCTCCAGGACGCGCGTACCACCGGCTCGGTGCAGAACATGCTCGATCGCCGCCACGACCTCTACCACGTGCAGTGGATGCCGCGCCGGCGCGCGGTCAAGGCGCCGCGCAACCGCCGCTAAGCAACCTCTGCATGATCTGTCGCGGTCGCGCCGGCGCGCCTTGCGCAGGGCTGTAGCGTGCGCCTTGCACGGTGCGCCTGACTGAACGCCGAACAGGCGTGCGAAAAGGCCCGGCCATAGGGGTCGGGCTTCGAAAGTGCTACGACTGCGTTGCCGAGCTTGAGCTGCCAACGAGGCAGGCGCTGCGCTCTTACGCGTTGTAGTAACGCATTCGAGCATGCGAACGCTTGCCGCCAGCGGCTATGCAGCGCTTCAGTGGCCTCGGCATGACGGGTGACGGCGACAGCCGTTAGAGTGTCGGGCAGCATTTTCCCATGGTCGGCCCGCCGGGCCGACGCTGCCCCATGACAGCGACTTCGATGATAGAGGCGGCCGGCCGCGCGCTCGCCGACAGCCGGCGTTTGCTCGTGCTCTCCGGCGCCGGGCTATCGGCCGAATCCGGCATCCCGACTTTTCGCGAAGCCCAGACCGGGCTGTGGGCGAAATTCTCGCCGCAGGATCTGGCCACGCCGGAAGCCTTCGCCGCCAACCCGGAACGGGTGTGGGCCTGGTATCGCTGGCGGCGCAGCCTGATCGCCCGCGGCGGCGTTAATCCCGGACACCGCGCGATCGCGGCACTGGAACGCCATCTCGACGTGGTGATTGCTACCCAGAACGTCGACGGCCTGCAAAGCGCGGCCGGCAGCCACGATGTGTCCGAGCTGCACGGCAATATCTGGATCGATCGCTGCAGCGCCTGTGACGCCGAGCACCGGCAGCCGGTCGCCGAAGCCGACGACGACGCCGAGCTGCCTTATTGCGATGCGTGCGGGGCGCGCATGCGCCCGGGCGTGGTCTGGTTCGGCGAGATGCTGCCCGTAAACGCGCTTGAACGCGCGCAGGCCGAGCTCGAGCGCTGCGACTGCGTGCTGGTGGTCGGCACCTCCAACCAGGTTTATCCCGCCGCGGCGCTGGTGGAGATGGCCGTGGCCGGCCCGGCAACGGTCATCGAGGTCAATCCGCAGGCCACGTCGGTATCCGCGGCCGTGGACGCACATATCGCCGAAACCGCAAGCAAGGCGCTGCCCGCGCTTGTCGACAGGCTCGACGGCCTGGGGGCAGCCCGCTAAGCTCAGTACTCATGAACATCGGTTTTCACGACCGCCCGCGCGGCGTCATAGCGAACGATTGCAAACGCCGGACTGGCAAAACAGGGGAGTAACGAATGACGCGTCGCGTGGTGTTCAATCAGAAAGGCGGGGTCGGCAAGACGACGCTGCTGTGCAACCTGGCCGCGATCGCCGCGGCGCGTGGCAAGCGCACGCTGGTGATCGATCTGGATGCCCAGTGCAACGCCAGCCAGTACCTGCTTTCGTCGGACAACCGCCAGGCCGAGGCCGGCAGCGCGGATTTCTTCGAAGCCACGCTCTCGCGGGCGCGCACCGGCGACAGCCTCGCCGATTACGTCACCCCCTCGCCGTTCGAAAACCTCTCGGTCATGGCCGCCCATCCGGATCTGGAAGAGCTGCGCGTCAAGCTCGAGGCCAAGCACAAGATCTACAAGCTCAAGCAGTCGCTGGCACGCCTTGACGGCTATGACGCGATCTTCATCGACACCCCGCCGGCACTGAATTTCTATTCGCAATCGGCGCTGATCGCCGCCGATCGCTGCCTGGTGCCTTTCGACTGCGACGATTTCGCCCGCCAGGCCCTGTATTCCTTGTTCGACAACATCCACGAAATTCAGGACGACCATAATCCCGACCTGGTCATCGATGGCATCGTGGTCAATCAGTTCCAGGCTCGGGCCAAGCTGCCCGAACGCATGCTCGCCGAACTCAAGGCCGAAGGCCATCCGCTGATCGAAACCCGGATCACCTCGTCGATCAAGGTACGAGAATCGCACGACGCGTCCATTCCCCTGATTCACTACGCGCCGAATCATAAGGTGACCCAGCAGCTGGTCGCTCTTTACGAGCAACTAGACTAGCCATCCTCTCGCGGCCCCTGGCGCAACGTAGAGCGCGCCTATCGCGTACTATCAGGATATGGCTATACGGCGAACCCTGCTGTTTCTATTCTCGTTCGTCGCCCTGCTGGCGAGCGCGACCGGGCTCGTCGCCCAGCCGTCCACGAACGCCGCGCCGCCGATACGCGAAATACCCATCGACGGGCCGATCGGCCCGGCCACCAGCGCCTTCGTCGCTCGCGGACTCGAGCAGGCCGCTGCGGCGAACACGCCGCTGATCATCCTGCGCCTGGATACGCCCGGCGGGCTGGACGGCGCGATGCGCGATATGATAAAGGCGATTCTAGCCTCCCCGGTGCCGGTAGTCGGTTATGTTTCGCCCGGCGGCGCACGCGCGGCCAGTGCCGGCACCTATATCCTCTATGCCAGCCATATCGCGGCCATGGCGCCGGCCACCAATCTCGGCGCGGCCACGCCGGTATCGATAGGCGGCGGAGGTTCGGCCCCGGCCGATACGCAGCCCGAGCCAGCGGATGCCTCGAACACCGACGGCGACAACAAAGGCGGACAACCCAGCGACGACGCCACCGCCAAGCGTCGCAAGGCGGTAAACGACGCCGTGGCCTATATCCGCAGCCTGGCCGAGCGGCGCGGCCGCAACGCGGACTGGGCCGAACAGGCCGTGCGCGAAGGAACGAGCCTGTCGGCACAGGCGGCACTCGATGCCAACGTCATCGACCTGATCGCCGCCAACACCACGCAGCTGCTGGATCGCCTCGACGGACAAAACGTGGAAACCGCGGCCGGCATGCAGCAGCTGAACGTTGCCGGTGCGCGCGTCGAGCAGCGCGCGCCCGGCTGGCAGACCGAACTGCTGTCGGTCATCACTAATCCGACCGTGGCCTATCTGTTGTTCATGATCGGTATCTACGGGCTGATTCTGGAAGGCCTGAACCCGGGCACCGGCGTGCCGGGCGTGGTCGGCGCCATCAGCCTGCTGTGCGCGCTGTTCGCCTTTCAGGTGCTGCCGGTCAACTATGCCGGGCTGGCGCTGATCGCGCTCGGTGCCGGGCTGATGGTGGCCGAGATGTTCGCGCCCAGTTTCGGTATTCTGGGCCTGGGCGGTGTTGCCGCTTTCGTGTTCGGCTCGATCATGCTCATGGATACCGACGTGCCCGGCTTCGATATTCCTTTCGGCCTGATCGGCGGTATCGCGGTGGCCAGCGCCCTGCTGTTGTTCGGGATTCTGTACATGTTCCTGCGCTCGCGACGCGAACGCATACACACCGGCCATGCCGGGCTCATTGGCAGCCGTTGCGTAGCCCTCACGGATTTCGAACGCGAAGGCCGCGTCCTGCTGCACGGCGAGTCCTGGCTGGCGGTCAGCCACACGCCGGTCGTGCGCGATGAACCACTCGTGGTCACCGCGGCCGAAGGCCTCAAGGTATTCGTGCGCCCCGCCGGACCGGCGGATACCACCATTGCTACGGGCAACGCGCCAGCGCGTGGGCCCATACCGCGGAGATAGCCATGCTCATCAATTTCGGTTTTGCCGTGATCATCCTGCTCGCGCTGGTGATCTTTGCCTCGATCAAGATCCTGCCCGAATACGAACGCGGCGTGATGTTCACGCTCGGGCGCATGACCGGCGTGAAAGGCCCCGGTCTGTTTCTGGTGATCCCGGTCATCCAGAAGATGATCAAGGTGGATATGCGCGTGGTGGTACTGGACGTGCCGCCCCAGGACGTGATCTCGCGCGACAACGTATCCGTGCGCGTCAACGCCGTGGTGTACTTCCGGGTGATCGACGCCGACCGGGCGATCGTGGAAGTCGAACATTTCTACGACGCGGTCAGCCAGCTTGCCCAGACCACGCTACGCAGCGTGCTGGGCAAGCACGAGCTCGACGAAATGCTGGCCGAGCGCGACAAGCTCAATGCCGATATCCAGGAAATCCTCGACCGTCATACCGATGCCTGGGGCCTGAAAGTCGCCAACGTGGAGATCAAGCAGGTCGACCTCGACGAGAGCATGACCCGTGCGATTGCCCGTCAGGCCGAAGCCGAACGCGCACGCCGAGCCAAGGTCATCAACGCCGAAGGCGAAATGCAGGCGGCCGAAAACCTGCGCGGGGCCGCTGAACAGCTCGCGCGCGAGCCGCAGGCCCTGCAGCTGCGCTATCTGCAGACGTTGGTGGATATCGCCGGCGAGAACAATTCCACCATCGTGTTCCCGCTGCCGATGGACCTCATCGAACCGCTGCTTGATGCCGCCAAGAAAATGGGCGAGCACAAGAACTAGAACCCGCGGTCGACGGCTAGTCGCTGGCGGCCATGAAACGCTCGACCACCGGATCGACCGCCGGCGTCGCCGTCAGGTCGATGCCCTCGCCCAGCGCCGCCACGGTATGGCGCATCGCGGCGACGCGCGCTTTTTTCTTGTGGTTCGCGTCAATCCGCGTCCACGGCGTGGCCGCCGTGGAGCAGCGTTCGAACATGCGCGCATAGGCCTGTTCATAGTCCTGCCATCGCGCCCGGTTGCGAATATCGTCGGCCGTGATCTTCCAGCGCTTGGCCGGGTTCGCATAGCGCGAACGAAACCGCTCGAGCTGGGTATCGGCATCGATATCCAGAAACAGCTTGACCAGACGTACGTCGTTGTCGACCAGCGTGCGTTCGAAGGCATTGATCTCGTCGTAGGCGCGCTCGCACGCCTGTGCCGATATGAACCCTTCGATCGGCTCGACGAGTACCCGTCCGTACCAGCTGCGATCGAAAATCGCGATTTCGCCGGCCCCGGGAATACGCCGCCAGAACCGCTGTAGCCAGAGTTCGTCACGTTCGACCGCATTCGGGGCCTTGATCGGCCAGACGGTGAGATGGCGTGGATCGAGCACCCAGGCAATACGCCGGATCAATCCACCCTTGCCGGCCGCATCCCAGCCTTCGAGCACGATCACCGCGCTACGCCGTTCCTGCGCATAGGCATGCTGGATGGCAACCAGCTCAGCCTGCAGGGCTTCGAGTTCGTCATGCAGCGCTTTTTTATCGGCCACGGGATCTCTCCGGCTCGTCGGCGCGGCGAGGCAGGGCCAGCGGGCGGTCTTCGGCATGGGCAAGCCGCTGGACCAGCCCCAGCAGAATGCCGGCAGTCGCCCCCCAGATATGATCGTCGCGATAGTCGATGCCGTAGACGTGATACGTCTGGCCGTTACGCTCGTAGGGGTACTCGCGATAGTTGTCCAGCTCCAGCAGATGCGCGAGCGGCACGGCGAACAGACGCGCGACTTCCGCGTCGTCGGGATACACCTCGGCGCGTGGATCGACCCAGCCCACGAACGGGCTGATCACGAAGCCCGTGACGGTCGGGTACTCGGGCAGCTCGCCGAGTACTTCGACGTGGTGCGACTGCAGTTCGATCTCTTCTTCAGCCTCGCGCAGGGCCGCCCGTTCGGCATTGCGATCCTGTGCTTCCATGCTGCCGCCGGGAAAGCTGATCTGGCCCGGATGATGGCGCAGGGCCGCGCTTCGCTGGGTGAAGTAGACGTAGGGCTCGGGCGCGGCGACCACCGGAATGAGCACGCCCGCACGCCGGGCGGCCACCCCGTAGGCCTCAATCGGCCGGTTGTCGCCCGGCCCTGAATGACCCGGCGGCATTTTGACCGCCAGCGCCTGCTGCAGACGTCGGCGCCACGTCTCGGCCGGGTCCCGATCCGTCAATGCATCAACCGTTCGATGGCGTGGACTGGTCGATACGCTCGCCGGCCTTGAGTTTCTCGGCATATTCCTTGGCCAGCGCCTGGAAGCGCGGCGTAAGGCCCGCATCCGCATACATCGGATCGCCCTCTTCATCGTAGGCCGCGATTTCGTTACCCGGCTCGTAGGAGAAGGACGATGCCAGTTCGTCCAGAGCGGCTGCCAACAGATCGGTGAGAATGCGTTCCTGGGTCAGGCCCGGGAACAGATCGCACAGGGCGGCAACCTTGGCCGCATCGTAGAGCGGCAGACGAATCTCGTAGGTTTCGTCAGTCCGGGTTTCGCCGGCGTTGGCTTTCCATTGAGCGACCAGTTCGTTGACTTTCATCCGGGTACCTGCAGTTTGAGTATTCGATGCGCGTTGCGACCCGCATAGATTACGAGAGTCGCACGTATTTCAACAATGTTGCGCGGCCCTTTTAAAGTCGCGTTGACCCGCTTCTAAGCGCCTGCTAGCTTGGCGCCAACTCAACCCGAGAGTAACGCATGGCCAAGACCGAAAAGACCTGGAGCCTCAAGGAAATCGACCAGCAGCGCGGTGACAAGAAAGGTACTGCGTTCCTGGCATTCAAGCAGCTCAAGGATAGTTTCGACGAGGGCCGCGACTACTATTACCTGAGCGCGAGCCAGGATGCGCGCGAAATCGAGCAGCTGCGCAGCGCCGGGCGCATCTACGAAAGCACCGTCAACGCCATCCTGCTCACCGAAGGCGGCTACAGCGCAGTACTCGACTACCTCGACGGCTAACGCAGTGCCCGGGCGGCGCAGGCGCGCTCAACCGCCCAGCTGTGTGTCGAGCGCGCGCTGATCGTCGGCAAAGCGACGAATGCCTTCGGCGAGTTTCTCCGTGGCCATGGCATCGGCATTCATGGCCCAATCGAAGGCACGCCGATCGAGCATCAGCCGCGGCACATCGGACTCGGTCGTGGTAATGCCTGGCGTGTCGCTTTCGTCCAGACCCGCCAGCTCTTCGAGCAGCGCTGGCGAAATAGTCATCAAATCGGCCCCGGCCAGCGCGAGAATCTGGTCGCGGTTGCGAAAGCTCGCTGCCATCACCTGGGTCGGATAACCATGGGTCTTTGCATAGGCATTGATACGGCGCACGCTGGCCACGCCCGGATCGTCTTGCGGCGCGTAATGGTCGACGCCATCGGCTTTCTTGTACCAGTCGGTGATCCGTCCAACGAACGGCGAAATCAGCGTCACACCCGCCTCGAAACAGGCCTGTGCCTGGGCCAGCGAAAAGATCAACGTCATGTTGCAGGCAATGCCTTCGGCCTCGAGCACGCTGGCCGCGCGAATGCCGGCCCAAGTGCTGGCGATCTTGATGAGGATACGATCGTGCGCGACCCCGAGTTCGCCGTAATCGGCGATCAGCGCCCGCGCCTTGCGAATCGTGGCGTCGGTATCGAAGGACAGTCGAGCGTCGACCTCGGTGGATACATAGCGCGGCACGACCTGGGTGAGTTCGCGTCCGAACAGCGTCATCAGCCGCTCGACCCGGCTCAGCCCATGGGCGGGCATTGCCGCCAGCGCCTCGTCGACGAGATGCCGGTAGCGCGTATCACCCGCCGCCTGCAGCACCAGGCTCGGGTTGGTCGTTGCATCGGTGGGCCGATAGGCGCGAATGGTTTCGAAATCGCCGCTGTCCGCAACCACGGTAGTGCGGGCACGCAGCGCTTCAAGCGCGTTCTGTGGGGTGTTGGACGCAAGGGATTCGGACATCTCGTGACTCGTGGCGAATACAGGCCTCACTATAGAACAGTCCCGCGATTACCCGCCAAGGCGTTGCGTCCGGACCAGCTGGCAAGCGGTTTATCGCCATGACAATCTCGCCGACTGAATTGCCCCCGCTGGTCGTGGATGCCGGCTTTGCGGCGCAGCGCTGGGCAGGCCCGGCCGGGTTCGCCACCGTCGTGCATCCGCCCGAGCAAGGCTTCTATCTGCGCGCGTGCGCCGACGGGCTCGTCCTGCATCATGCCGATGCGCCTGCCCGCGATCGCGGCCTGCGTATCGATCTGCTCGACGGCAGCGTCGAACGTCGCGCCGCGGGCGGTCGCCAGTCGCCGCTCGCCCGCGCACTGGGCCTGCGCCGCCACCCGCGACCGCGGGTGCTTGATACCACCTGCGGGCTGGGCCGCGACAGCGCCACGCTCGCCGCGCTCGGTTGCAGCGTCGTCTCGATCGAACGCCATGCGGTGCTGTTCGCCCTGCTCGAGGATGCACGCGCGCGTGCACAGAGCGCGCCCCCGAGCTGGCTTGCCGCCTGGCCACGCCTAATCCATGCCGATGCAACTCGGTGGCTGGCGGATACGCCCGACGAAGAATTCGATATCGTCTATATCGACCCGATGTTCGATGCGCCCCGACGCAAGGCCCGCCCGCAAAAGGCACTGGCCTGGATGCACGAACTCGTGGGCACCGATACCGACGTGGCACTGCTGCTGGAACGCGCCCGTGCGGCAGCCATGCGCCAGGTGGTCGTCAAACAGCATGCCCGGGCGACGCCGATCGCCCCGCCCGACCGCCAGGTCGAAGGCAAGGCGATTCGTTTCGATATCTACCTAAGCTGAGAACCGCGCGGCGCGCTAGACCGCAGCCAAGCCCGCCAGAAAACGCTTGTAGTTCTCGACATAGTGCGCGGCACCGCGCTTGAGTTTTTGCGCGTCTTCGTCGGTCAGTTCGCGTTTCACCCGGCCCGGCACGCCGATGACCATGCTGTTGTCGGGAATTTCCTTGCCCTCGGGGACCAATGCGCCTGCGCCGATCAGGCAGTTGCGCCCGATCTTAGCGCCGTTGAGCACCGTGGCCTTGATACCGATCAGGCTGTTGTCGCCGATCGTGCAGCCGTGCAGCATCGCCTGATGGCCCACGGTACAGTCCGCGCCCACGGTCAAAGGAAAGCCGGGGTCGGTATGCAGCACGCAGCCGTCCTGAATATTGCTGCCGCGCCCGATCGTGATCAGCTCCTGGTCGCCGCGCAGCACGGCGTTGAACCAGATACTGGCATCGACTTCGAGCTTCACGTTGCCGAGCACGGTGGCGTTCTCGGCCACGAAGAACTGTCCGGCGTCCGGCGTTTGTGGGGTGATGTCGTCCAGGCGGTAAAGCATGTCGTCCTCCGGTTGCTTTTTGTCGTCGTTAATTGTCGACCGCGCTCAGCGCAGCCCGCCGGGCTTGCGGGCGACGTCGTCGCGCACGTAGACCGGCAGCGCCTGCGCGGCGGGCAGACCTTCACCAGCGCGCAACGTCGGTATCGCCAGGCGTGCGATGTCGAGCGCATGCGGCCACTGTTCAACGGGTTCCAGTGTCTCGGGCGCGACGCCGCGCTCGCCGGCGACGACGTGCCAGCCGTTGCCGGCCCGGGTGTATTCGTTGGCCGTGTCGGCGTCGAGCTGTTCCGGGCGCATGACCCGTTCGATACCCAGCGGTTCCGGGGCGGCGCCCTGCCCGCGCTGGTAGTCGGCGCTATAGATTTCGCCCATGCGGGCATCCTGAACCACGCGGATGCGTTCAACACGCGCGTCTTGGTGCAGGCAACGCGCGGCCAGCGCCGCGAGGGTAGACACCGGCACCACCGGCCGACCAATGCCCGCGGCCAGACCCTGAATGAGCCCGGCGGCGATCCGCAGGCCGGTAAACGCACCCGGCCCACGTCCGAACGCCAGGCCGTCGAGATCGGCCAGCTCGAGCTCGGCGCGCTCCAGCAGCTCCCGCGCCAGCGGCAACAGACGGCGTGCATGCGCCTGCGGGGCGATCTCGAAGTGTTCGAGCTCGTAGTCGCGCTCGACGTCCACGACGGCAACCGACAACGCCTCGGTCGAGGCATCCAGAGCGAGTATCTTCATGTCGGTGCCAGAGAATCGAGAAATTCGCAGGCCACTGCCTGATCGCGGGTGATGGGCATGGGCGGCAGGCTGGCTCGAATCGCGCCGCCGTAGCGCGCCGTGAACAGCCGCGGGTCGCAGATGGCCAGTACGCCGCGGTCGGCGGCGTCGCGAATCAGGCGGCCCACGCCCTGCTTGAGGGTGATGATGGCCTGGGGCAGTTGGTAGTCCATAAACGGGTTCTCTCCGGCCTCCTTCATCGCGGTAAAGCGTGCCGCGAGCACCGGGTCGGCCGGCGAGGCAAACGGCAGGCGGTCGATGATCACCAGCCGTAGGGCCTGACCGCGTACGTCCACGCCTTCCCAGAAACTGCTGGTCGCGACCAGTACCGCCCCGTCGTCGTTGCGAAACTCCGCCAATAGCGTGGCCCGCGGCGCACTGCCCTGCATGAGCACATCGATGCCGGCCGCGGCCAAGGCCTCGCCGTAGCGGGCCACCGCCCGGTAGCTGGTACACAGCAGGAAGGTACCGCCGCCGGACGCTTCGATAAGCGCCAGCGCCTGGGATACCAGCGCGTCGTCGAAGTCCGGCGTGTTCGGCGCCGGCATGGCCTGCGGCGCATACAGCATGGCGTTGCGTTCATAGTCGAACGGGCTGGGCAGCACCTGCTGGGTAACGTCGGTGAGCCCGAGTCGGCGACAGAAGTAGTCCAGGTCGTTCTTGACCGCCAGGGTGGCCGAGGTGAATATCCAGGCGCCGGGATAGGCTTCGATGGCGCGCGAGAACGGCGTGGCCACATCCAACGGCGTGCTGTGCCAGATCCAGGCCGTGCCGCGTTTTTCCAGCCAGCTGATCCGGTCGGCGTCGCTCGCGCTTACGGTGGTCAAGGCGGCTTCGAGCTCACCACAGCGCCGCGACAGCGCCTTCATGCGGTCGCTGCGGCTGGCCACCGGCTCCAGGCCGGTCTTGAGCGCGAGCAGCGCCGCGGCCAGCTCATCGCGTGCGCCGCGGCGTACGCCGGTTTCCAGCTCCTCCCAGCTGCGATTGCCCGGCGCATCGCCCAACGCATCGGCAAAACGGCGTTCGGCGTTGCCGACGTCCTTGAGCTTGGCTTTCAGGGCGGGCATGTCGCCGCCGAGCGTATCCAGCTCGGCCAGACCATCGCGCACCAGATCCTTCAGCTGGCGCGCGGAAAGCGCCTGGCCGAAAAAGCGTCCGGCGATATCGGGCAGCCGGTGGGCCTCGTCCAGCACGATCGCGTCGGCACCGGGCAGCACCTCGCCAAAGCCGGATTCTCGCAGCGTCAGATCGGCAAACAGCAGATAGTGATTGACGATGACCAGATCCGCCGCCTGGGCCTCGCGGCGCGCATGCACCACCCAGCACTGATCGAACAAGGGGCATTCCTGGCCCAGGCAGTTGTCGGTGGTCGAGGTGATACGCGGCCAGAGGGCATCGCCGTCGCCCAGGTCCCCGAACTCGCCCAGATCGCCGGTGGTGGTCCGGGCTGCCCAGTCGCGTACCGCACGAATCTTGGGCGCGAGATAGAGATCCCCGCTGGCCTCGGTGAGATTGAGCCGGTGCAGGCAAAGATAGTTGGCCCGGCCCTTTAGCACGGTGGCATGTACCGAACGCCCGAGCACCGTCTGCGCCAGCGGCACGTCCTTGTCGTCGAGCTGGCTTTGCAGGTAACGCGTGGCGGTCGAGACGATGATCTTTCGCTGCGAGGCGAGCGCGGGCAGCAGATAGGCCAGGGTCTTGCCGGTGCCGGTGCCGGCTTCCACCACCAGCCGTTCGCCGGCGTCGATGGCACGGGCCACCGCGCTGGCCATCTCGGCCTGACCGGCACGGGCCGCATAGCCGGGCAGCGCCCGCGAGAGCGCGTCGTCGTCAGAGAATAGCGCGGCGCCTGCCGCCGCACTCATCGCATGAACTGCTGGCTGGCGCTGCGATAGCTGCTGGCGCGCTGCATGGCCTCGTCGGCACCGCTGCGATCGCCGTCGGCGCGGCGCGCTTCGGCGATCAGGCGCCAGTTGTCGGCGCGTACGAACGGATTATCGCCCGCCACGCTGTTGGATTTGCGTGCCATGGCTTCGGCCTGACCGCCCTGCCCCTGCGCGAGTTTGACCGCCGCCAGACGCTGATAAACGAACGCGTTGCGCGGTTCGAGATCGAGCGCGCGTTCCAGCGTGGCGGCGGCCATATCCATATTGCCGTTGCGGGCCAGCGTATCGGCCCGTCCCAGTAGCGACAGCACGGCCGGACTGCTGGCCTCCTGGGCGCTGCGCGGCGGCATCACCTCGGGCTTGCTCGGCCGCTGCGGCGGGCGCGGCTGTTCCTCACCAGGCTGTGGCGACGGCACCGTGGGCGAAGCCGGGCCTTCCGGCGGCGGAAAGCTGGTGCGCTGGGTGGTGGCACAGCCGGCCAGCGCGATGGTCAGCGCCACTACTGCGATTCGTTGCATGCTCCCAAACCTCTCGTTGCGTGGCCGCGCGGCTTGCGCGAGCGCACGGTCGACAGCGGCATCGAACCCCATGGCCCGATCGCTCGCTTCGATCAACCGAACAAGCGCTGCAGCCAGTTGCCTTCGTCCTGTTCCTGCTGTTGTTCCTGCTGACGCGGCTGTTCGCGGCGATAGCGG
Organism: Salinisphaera sp. C84B14; assembly: GCF_040361435.1. Taxonomy (NCBI): domain Bacteria; kingdom Pseudomonadati; phylum Pseudomonadota; class Gammaproteobacteria; order Salinisphaerales; family Salinisphaeraceae; genus Salinisphaera; species Salinisphaera sp. C84B14. The sequence goes on from NZ_APNL01000003.1 coordinate 65,553, forward strand.
TTTTCGCGCATGATATCGCTATCACAGTCGGAAAGCCCGTCCGGCACCTCGCCGCGCACGAAAGGCACTGGCGTGGTGTTGCTACAGCCGCCGTAGTCGTTGCCCGCCGTGCCATTGGGATCGAAGCGCATACGCAGCGGGATTTCCACCACGTCCTCGGGCGGCACGTTCATCAGACCGCGCGGGTCGATATCGGCCATGATACCGGCCCACAGCTGGAGGGCGCCGGTCGCCCCGGTGAGCTGGGCCGGCTTGTTGTCGTCGCGACCGACCCAGACCACAGCCAACCGGTTGGCCGAGAAACCCGCGAACCAGCTGTCGCGCAGATCGTCGGTGGTACCGGTCTTGCCGGCCACGTTAATCGAGCGGTCGAGCGTTTTGTACATCGAAGCGCCGGTGCCGTAGCGCGCCACGCGTTGCAGAATCCAGTTGGTGATATAGACCGGCGATTCATCCACGGCACGCCGGATCTTGAGCGGATAACGCGACAGCGGCTCGCCCTCTCGGGTCGTGACATCACGAATGGCCAGCAGCGGCGTGTAGTAGCCACCGGCGGCGAGCGTGTTGTAGATCTGGGCGACCTGCATGGGCGCCATGTCCACGGCACCGAGGGCCAGCGACGGCACCGACAGCGGATCGCCGTTGTAGCCGAGCTTCTTGAGCGTATCGATGACGTTGGGAATGCCCACATCGAGGGCCAGGCGCGCCGTCGACAGGTTATAGCTGTGCGTGAGCGCATAGTGCAGCGGCACTTCGCTGCCGTGCGAACGCATCGAATAGTTGTTCGGCCGCCAGGTATCACCGTTGGCCAGCTTGACCGCGAGCGGGCCGTCGTCCAGCGGTGTAAGCACGTTGTATTTCGAGGGCTCGGCCAGCGCGGTGAGATAGACCACCGGCTTCATCAGCGAACCGATCGGCCGGCGCGCGTCGAGTGCCCGGTTGAAGCCGGCAAAGCCGGCGTCGCGGCCGCCGACGAGTGCGAGTACACGCCCGCCTTCGACGCTGGTGACCACCGCCGAGGCCTGCAGGCTGTCGCGCGCAATACCGCGTGCGGCCTCGACCTTGTCCAGCCCGTCCGAGACGCGCTGCTCGGCAGCCGCCTGAACCGCCGGATCGAGCGTGGTGAAAATACGCAGCCCTTCTTCGGTCAGGTCGGCGTCCTTGTACTGGCCCAACAGCTGACGGCGCACTAGATCAATGAAGGCCGGGTACTGGCTGGTACTGCGTACCGTACGCGCGGTCACGCCCAGATCCGCTTTCTTGGCTTCGCGCCAGCTCTCCTCTTCCAGGAAACCCGCGCTGTGGAACATGTCCAACACCAGGTTGCGGCGGCGCAGCGCACGCTCGGGGTTGCGGCGCGGGTCGTAGTAGCTCGGGCCCTTGACCATCGCCACGAGCAGCGCGATTTCCTGTGGCTGCAACTCTTCCAGCGGCTTCTGGAAATAAAAGTAGCTGGCCAGGCCAAAGCCGTGGATCGCGCGCCCGCCATCCTGGCCGAGATATACCTCGTTGAGATAGGCCTCGAGAATCTCCGGCTTGGAATAGTGCGCATCCAGCAGGATGGCCATCAGCGCTTCCTTGGCCTTGCGCACGAGCGTCTGCTGATTGTTCAGATAGAAGTTCTTGACCAGCTGCTGGGTAATCGTGGACCCACCCTGAACCACCCCGCCGGCGCGCATGTTGGCAACCGCGGCGCGTAGGATCGATTTCGGGGACACGCCCCAGTGATTCATGAAATCGCGGTCTTCGACCGTGATCAGACCGGCCGGCAGCATTGGCGGCACCTCGCCGAGCTTGACCAGAATCCGGTCTTCGCCCTGCTTCGGATAGATGCTGCCGATCATCAGCGGGTCGAGCCGAATCAAGGCCGGGTCGCCGGATTTGTCCAGCGCGCTCAGGGAACTGACCCCACTACTGTTGAAGCTCAGCCGGATCTCTCGGGCTGCCTGCTTGCCATCCCAGAAATGGAAGGCACGGGTATGGATATCGAGCTGGCCCGCACTGCTGCGATACGTACCCGAACGGGACAGGCTCGAACTGGCCCGATAGCCCTGGCGGTCGAGCCGAGACACGATTTCGCTGCGGGTAAGATCCAGGCCGCTATAGAGTTCGAGCGGGCTGGCGTAGACCTTGGCCGGCAACGTCCAGCGCGTGCCCTCGAACTGCGCGCGCACCGCGCCGTCCAGATACACCATATACCCCGCCAGCAGCGCAGCGCCGATGCAGCCCAGCAGGAACACATAGGGCAGCAGACGCCGAAAGAAGCCGCGCTTGGCTTTAGCCCGCGACGGGGTACGCGCCTTGCGCTTCGGTGTTGATCGAGTGGGTCGTTTTTTCTGGGCCAATTCCGCTATCCGCGCCAGTCAGGGACGCTGATAGTACCAAAGCGCGACGCGAGTTTTGTGCGCCGCACCCCGGTACTGGCCAAACCAGCGCGCGTAGCGCGCTCAGCCGCCGCGTCGGCGTGCCGCGCCCTCGATGATCTCTTTTTCCATCGCTTCGAGGCCGATATGGCGTACGTCCTTGCCTTCCACGAAGTACACGACGTATTCGCCAATATTGGTGGAATGATCCCCGATACGCTCCAGCGCCTTGACTGCCCACAGCACGTCCAGCATATGGCGGATGGTGCGCGGGTCTTCCATCATGTAGGTAATGCACTGGCGCACGATGCCTTCGTACTCGCGGTCGACTTCGGCGTCCTGCTGGGCCACACGCAGCGCCGCCTCCGAATCGAGACGGGCAAAGGCGTCCAGGGCATCGCGCAGCATCTCGCGCACATGCCGACCGAGCGTCTCGATCTGGCGGAACGCGCTTTTTGGCCGGTCGTAACTGGCCAAATGGGTTGCCATGCGTCCGATCTTCTCGGCTTCGTCGCCGATGCGCTCGAGGTCCGTGATGGTCTTGGCCACCCCGATGATCAGACGCAGATCCCCGGCCTGGGGGGCGCGTCGGGCCAGAATGCGGGTACATTCCTCGTCGATCTCGACTTCCATGCGGTTGACCTGCGAGTCGCCCTGCACGACGTCTTCACCAAGCGTGCCTTCGCCGGTAATCAGCGCGCGTACGGCGTCAGCTATTTGCTGCTCGACCAGGCCGCCCATCGAAAGAACGAGTTCACGCACATCCTCCAGGTCGGCATCGAACTGCTTGGACGTATGTTTTTCCAGCCCGACTTTATCCATGGCACTCTCCTCCCAGCGGCCGATCAGCCGTATCGGCCGGTAATGTAGTCTTCGGTCTTCTTTTCGCGCGGATGCGTGAACAGTGAGTCCGTATCCGAATATTCGACAATATTGCCCAAATGGAAAAACGCCGTATAGCCGGCCACTCGAGCGGCCTGCTGCAGGTTGTGGGTGACGATTACGATGGTGTAGTTCTCTTTGAGCTCGTCAATGAGCTGCTCGACCGTCGCGGTCGCCACCGGATCGAGCGCGGAACACGGCTCGTCCATGAGCAACACGGACGGGCTCACCGCGATTGCGCGGGCAATACATAGACGCTGCTGCTGACCACCCGACAACGACAGGCCCGGCATCTGCAGACGATCCTTGACCTCTTCCCACAGGCCCGCGCGCTTGAGCGAATGCTCCACCAGGTCTTCCATATCCGTGCGCTTGCGCACCTGGCCCAGGATCTTGGGCGCATAGGCAATATTGTCGTAGATGCTCTTCGGAAACGGATTGGGCTTCTGGAAAACCATGCCGATATGCGAGCGCAGTTCGACAACGTCGACCTCGGGGGCATAGATGTTCTGGTTCTCGAACTCCACCTCGCCCTTGATGCGCACGTCCGGAATCAGGTCGTTCATCCGGTTGAGACAGCGCAGGAACGTCGACTTGCCGCAGCCGGACGGCCCGATCAGTGCCGTGACCTCGTTCTCGACCACGTCCATGGAAACACCGTGCAGCGCCTGTTTCTCGCCGTACCAGACCTCGAGGTCGTGCACCTCCATCTTCATGTTCTGATTCACGCGCGGGCGCTCCGTGGTCGGCACGTTCACCACCTGGGTGTTGTCGCCGGTCAAATCTCGTGTACGCATCCTAAATCTCCGCCCGGGAAAAGGGAAAATATTTCAATTTGTTAGTACCGCTCATGCCTACCAGCGACGCTCAAAACGGTTGCGCAGAATAACCGCCGTGGCATTGAGGGTGATCAAAAGAGTCAGCAGCACCAGAATGCCGGCCGCGGTCAGGCTCACGTAGGCGCCTTCCGGCATACCCGACCAGGTATAGATCTGAGCAGGCAGCACCGTGGCCGCCTCTGTCATGCTGGTCGGCGCATCCGGAATATAGGCAATCATGCCGATCAGCAGCAGCGGCGCCGTCTCTCCGATGGCCTGGGCTATACCGATGATGGTGCCGGTGAGAATGCCGGGCAGCGACAGCGGCAACACGTGGTCCCGAATCGCCTGCCAGCGGGACGCGCCAACTGCCTGCGCGCCCTGGCGAATATTCTGGGGCACCGCCTTGAGCGCCGCACGGGTGCTGATGATGATTACGGGCAGCGTCATCAACGACAGCGTCAGGCCACCCGCCAGCGCCGAGGAACGCGGCACGCCAAAGAAGTTGATGAATATGGCAAGGCCGAGCAGACCGAACAGAATGGACGGCACGGCGGCGAGATTGTTGATATTGATCTCGATGCCCTGCGTGAAGCGGTTGTCCGGCGCGAACTCCTCCAGATATATCGCGGTCGCCACCCCGATCGGGAAACTCACCACCAGCACCACGATCATCACATAGAACGATCCGACGAACGCCGACCACAGACCCGCATTGGACGGGATCTTCGAATCGCCGGAAAAGAACAGGCCGCTGTTGAAGCCATAGCTGACCCGCCCTTCCGACTCGAGTCGATCGAGCGTGGCCTTGAGCTCGGGATCGAGCCGATCGCTATATCCCTTACGGTACTGATCCACGTGCGCGGTCGCCGTCAGCCAGCGCGTCTGGGTGGTATTCATCAGGTCGGGATTGGCCTCGACCTGACGCGGAATGGTGCGATAGAAGGCCCGCGAAATCAGCGGCGAGACTTCTTCCGGTACCGATTCGTTGGTGAACTTGACCGTATCTTCGTTGTACGTGACGTCGACCTTGATTTCGGTCTGCACGAACGCCGAATACCCCTGTCGGATCATGTCGGAGAAAAACACCACGAGAAACGCCAGGGCCAGCAGCAGCGCGGCGATGCAATAGGCCTTGAAGCGTTTTTCCGCACGGTAGCGTTTCTTGAGCTGGCGGGAAGGCGCCAGCGTGATGCCTTGACTCATAATCGAATGCCCTTTAGCGCTATTCGTAGGACTGGCGGAACTTGCGAATGATGATGATGGAGACCAGGTTCAGCGTCAGAGTGACCACGAACAGCACCAGGCCCAGCGCGAACGCGGCCAGGGTTTCGGGGCTGTCGAAGGCCTGATCGCCGGTGAGCGCATCGACGATACGCACCGTCACCGTGGTCATATCTTCGAGCGGGTTCCAGGTCAGGTTCGGGCGCAGCCCGGCTGCCATGACCACGATCATGGTTTCGCCGAGCGCGCGGGATATACCCAGCAGCGACGCGGCCATGATGCCGGGGAACGCCGCCGGCAGAATGATCTGCTTGATCGTCTCAGACTTGGTGGAGCCGAGCGCATAGGCGCCTTCGCGCAGACTGTTGGGGATGGAATTGATCACATCGTCCGACAGCGAGGAAATAAAGGGAATGATCATGATGCCCATGACCATCCCGGGCGCGAGCGCGTTGGTATACGACGCGTGCAGACCGAAGAAATCGGCTACTTCAACCACCAGCGGGCTGACCGTAATCGCGGCGAAGAAGCCGTAAACCACCGTCGGGATGCCGGCCAGGATTTCCAGCACCGGCTTGGCCAAGGTGCGAACCCGATAGCTGGCGTATTCGGACATGTAGATGGCCGACAGCAGCCCGACCGGGATCGCCACCGACATGGCTACCAGGGTGATCATGAAGGTGCCGGCAAACAGCGGCACGGAGCCGAACTGGGAGTCGGCCGTTTCCTGCCCGGGGCGGAACGTCGCCACGGGCGACCAGTTGGTGCCGGTCACAAATTCCCAGACGCTGACCTGGCTGAAAAACTTCAGCGCCTCGAAAAGAATCGAAATGATGATGCCGAACGTGGTGAGAATCGACACCAGCGAGGCGGAAAAAAGGGTCCAGTAGACGAACTTCTCGATGGCGTTGCGCGCGCGCAGCGTCGGTTCGACCTTGCGCATCGCCAGCATCAGCCCCACCGCCGCGCCGAACAAGGCGAACGAGAGAACGAAAGGCGCCGACGGGACCTGCAGCCCGAACAGGGCCGCTGCGGCTGCCACGACGCCGATCGCCAGCGCGGGCAGTGCCATCCAGGTGGCGACATACACGCCGTACTGGGATGGCAGCGAATGCATGCGACTGCCGGAGGCATCCGACATCAGCGCCTTGCGGCGCCCCAGGGCAAACGCTACGGCGGCCATGGGCACGAGACCACCGAAGAAGACGAGCAGTACTTGGCTGGTTTCCAAAACGCGTTCCTAGGCTTGAAAGCGAGTGCGGCGGGCCGCCATGTTAATCGAGATGGCGCCGGCACGCCGCAGAGCGACATGAACCGGCGCCGCTTATAATCGAACGTTTAGCTTTCGAGGTCCGATGCCTTCAGCTTGGCACGGGATTCCCATTCGCTACGCTCGGATTTCAGACGCTTCTCGGGCAGCGGGATGAGGCCGAGATTCTTCAGATAACCGCGATCGCTGGCCATCTGATCGGACAGGAACATGTCGACGTACTGTTCCATGCCCTTGACCTGGTCGACGTGCGCGTTCTTGGTGTAGAAGAACAGCGAACGCGAAACCGGGTACTCGCCCGAGGAGATCAGGTCGCGCTCGGGTTCGACGCCGTCGATCTTGGCGCCCTGGATCTTGTCGCGGTTTTCTTCCAGGTAGGAGAAACCGAAGATGCCGAAGGCGTCCTTGTTCTGGGCCAGCTTCTGCACGATCAGGTTGTCGTTCTCGCCGGAGGGTACGTACTTGCCGTCCTGGCGGATGGTCGTGTAGGCCTCGTCGTAGCCGTCGATGTTCTCGGAGCCGTGCTCCATGACCAGCTCTTCGAAGGCATCACGCGTGCCCGAGGAGGTCGGCGGGCCGTAGATGAGGATTTCGCGATCCGGCAGCGACGAATCGATATCGCTCCACTTGTTGTACGGATTGTCGACCAGCTTGCCGTTCTTCGGCACTTTGGCAGCGACCGCCAGGGTGATCTGCTCGCGGGTCAGGTCGATCGCGTCGTCGGCCTTGCTCTGTGCGAACACGATACCGTCGAAGCCCACCACGTTCTCGGTGATGTCCTTGACGCCGTTCTTCTGGCACATCTCGAACTCGGACGGCTTCATGCGACGCGATGCGTTGGTGATGTCCGGCGTATCGGCGCCCACACCACCACAGAACAGCTTCATGCCGCCGCCCGAACCCGTGGACTCGACGACCGGCGTACGGATGTCGGTGGTCGCGCCGAGCTCTTCGGCCACGTAGGACGAGAACGGATAGACCGTGGACGAACCCACGATACGAATCTGATCGGCGGCCTGGGCGGCGCCGGCCGCGGCGAGCAGGCCCGCAGCGATACCCGCTGCGCCCAGCGTGTTTTGAAAACGAAGTTTCATCAATGTCTCCCGGATGAAATATTTCAGGCCAGCGGTTCTGACCTGCGGTGAGTGTGGGAGCAAACTTTGAACAGGGTATTGCCGATCCATGACAGATTTATGACAACACCCTGTAGCTCCCATCACGACGCTTATTCGAGGTCCAGACGGTAGAGCGTGGTCGATCCGCTTACCTCGTTGCCCACGGCCAGCAACGGCACGCCCGCCAGCGGGCTGCTGTCTGCGGCAATGAACACGATGCTTTCAGGCCCCAGATCGCCCGCTGCCAGGGCACCGCTGTTCGTATCCATATCGACGGTCACGTCGCGGGCGTTGGTATAGCTGACATAGACCGGCGCATCGACGTCGGTGATGTCGTAGACAACGAAGCCGCCCATGCGCTCCAGGCCGATGAACGCATAGCGCCGGCCGTCTATCACGCCATAGGCTATGGCTTCCGGTTCGGGGCCCTTGTTGTCCGACCGCGAATCGCCGTCGTTCTCGCTGTTGTCGTTGTTGAACTCGTCGCCGTAGCGCTCACCGGTAATACGCTCGAAATCGTCACCGGAGTCGTAGACCAGCTCGGCACTATCGGCACGCCGGATCGAGAACGAACGAGCGCCATAGGCATAGAGCGCGTCATAAACCGGATCGCCGTTGGCATCGCTTTCCCCGCTTCGGCCCAGGGTCGTCGTCACCTTCAGATCGCCCAGCTGGGCATCATCCTGTAACGCGGCGGCGTTCGGGAACGCGTCCGGATCAAGCACCAGGTCCTTCACGTCGGCTTCTTCGCTGAAGCCGTCATAGTCGCGCGCATCGCCCTCGTTGGCGGTCAACAGATAGGTGGTGCCACCCTCGCTGAAAGCCGCGATCGTATCCGGCTGATACATGCCCAACACCGGTACGGTTCGGATATTCAGACCGTCCTCGTTGCTCGGATCAATACCCTGACCGACGACGCTGTGGTCCTTATAGCCCAGCGGCAGCACGTCGGTAATTTCCATGGCCTGCAGGTCGATCACCGCGATCGCGTTGTTTTCCTGAAGGCTGGCATAGGCGTGTTCACCATCGGGCGCGACCGCGATGTACTCGGGCTCGAAATCCTGCGCCGCCGTGGCACCGGGCCCGAAAATACGCACGCCGGCGGCGCGCAGCGCATCCGCCTGGTCGTTGAAGGCGGTAAAGCCCAGCGTATCCACCGTCGGCGCGGTGAAGCCGGCGCTAACGTCGATGACGCTGATCGAGCCTTCCGGGTCGTTGTCGTAATCGTCGTTAGGCTCGCCTTCGTTGGCCACGAGTACACGCGTGCCGTCAGGCGTGAACGTGACCATATCCGGCAGCGCGCCGACCTGCGCCTCGCCGAGTTTTTCCAGACCGGTGCCCGAATAGAACACGACCTTGCCCGGCGCCTGGGCATCTTCGGCTTCGATGGCCACGGCGACCGTGCCCTGGTAGACGGCCACGCTGTTGGCCGAATCGCCTTCTGCGGTGGCATCGATCTGGCCCATGCGCATGAGGCTGCCGCTGCTGTCGATCGCGAGCACGTCGACCGTTTTCGCATTCGAATTGACCACGTACAGACGCTGTGTCGTCTCATCGTAGGTCACGATCTCGGCCGCGCCCTCATCGAATACGTCATCCAGGAACGACTCGCCGGTTGCCGGCTGCACCTGGTAACGCCCGACCTGGTTCACGGTGAGCGTACGCGCCGGGTTGCTGTCCACTTTGTCGACAGACCCATCGTCATCACTGCAACCACTCAGCCCGACCACAGCCGCGGCGATTGAAAGGCATACCACTGAATACTTCATTTCCCGATCCCCACGAAAGTTAAATGGTTAAAAAAAAAGACCCCGGTCTAGCCGGGGTCATGATCAAAGGGAGCAATCCGCTTTTTATTCTCTGGGGAGCTTTATTACAGGACCTGTTGGAACTGCAGGAACAGCGTGTTCTGGTCCTCGCCGATATCGGCGGCATTGATGACCTGACCGTTGGCATCGTTGGCGTAGAGCACGTCCCGACCGATTTCGTAGGTCAGCTGGATCTTGGCGTCGTGCTTGTTGAAGAAGTAGTTCAAGCCCGCCGAGTAACGCTTGTCCATATCGTCGGAGATGATGTTGCCGGCGCTGTCGCGATAGCCATCGTCGAGATCCAGAGCCGAGAAGCCGGCGGTGAACTCGAGCTTGCTGGGCACGATCATGTAACCGGCCTTGACCATATAGGTCATGAACTTGGCGTCGCCGTCGTTGTTGACGAAGCCGATGCCGTTGAAGTCGGTGCTACCGGCGGCACCCGCGACGAAATCTCGCGTTTCGTTGGTGACTTCGCCATTGGTGTACTGCACCGCCGCGTCGGCCGAGAAGTAACCGCTACGGAACGCCGCATCAAGACCCAGGCCGGTGACGCTGTCGTACTCGCCTTCCGGGCTGTCGCCGGCGTCGAAATCGCTAAACGCGACGTCGTCGTCGTTTTCCCAGTAGAAGGCGTTCAGGCCCATGCCGAACTTGGTTTCTTCGCCGAAGGCGCCCTGCGCAAGCTTGAAGCTGCCCATCGGCGTGAAGTCGATACGGCCGGCGAACAACTTGCCGAAGTAATCGGGATCGCTGCTCACGCGGGATTCGAAATCGACCTTGTCGAGGTCGCTTTCCAGGCCGGCGTTGAACACGCCCGCAGCCACCTGAAATACGTCGCTCGGCGCGGCGGTGTAGAGGATACCGATCTGACGATCCGGCACACCGAAGTTGTGGTCACCCACCACCGTGCGCTCGACGAACTGCTGGCGCTTGGAAGATGTGAGCAGTTCCCGCGAGTACGGCACGTTCATGTTACCGATCTGGATCTCGCCGGCCGGCAGCCCGGAATAGTTGATGAAGGCGTCCTTGACTTCCGGATCGTCCGACACGCCGCCGAAGTCGACCTGCCAGATACCGTAAATGTCCTTGGTCAGTGTGCCTTCGATATAGAAGCGCATGCGACGCAGAAAGAAGTCGTCGCCCGAGTCGCTGCCCTGGCCTTCGCTGTCGGCGTCCACCAGACGGTACTGCGGTTGCAGACGGCCGCCGATTTCCAGCGACTTGTCGCCTTCCTCATACAAGGTAATGCCGGCCGAAGCGAGCATGGGCATGGCGGTCACGGCCGCGCCGGCGAGCACGCCCATGGCGCGCAGTTGAAAACGGTTCATCAGTAGGTCTCCCTGGATTGTGTCTCGGCTTGTGCAGCCGCGGGAGAAGCTACCGAACGCTTGTGACAGCCAGATAACGGCGTTGTGACAAAAATATGACAGCCATCGATCATTGCCACAGGCGCGTTTCGAAACGATCGCTCGGCCCGGTTACAGCGCGAGGTCGTCGGATGCGCAGGGGTTGCCTTTAGCGTCGCCGGCGGCTCTGACGAGCGGTTCTCGCAGCAGTTGCAGAACCGCTTAGGCGCATGCGTTCAAAGCCACGGGCAGGCGTGTCTTTCAGGCCGCTTTTCGCTCGAGCACGCGCTGTACCGGGAATCGGCAGGTAAAGGTCGACCCCACGCCGGGCTCGCTGTCGATATGGAGCTCGGCTTCGTGATGCTCGAGACAGTGCTTGACGATCGCAAGGCCCAGTCCGGTGCCTCCACTGCTGGCCTGGCGGCCAGGGTCGACGCGATAGAAGCGCTCGGTCAGCCTTGGCAGGTGACTCGCCTCGATACCGGGGCCGTTATCGGTAACCGAGAAACAGGCGGCATCCTCATCGCGCCACCAGCGCACGTGAATCGTGCCGGCATCGCCGGTGGTGTAGCGCACCGCGTTCGACAAAAGATTGGAGAACACGCTCTCCAGTTCGCCTGGCCGGCCATAGAGATCGAGACCGGGTTCGATATCGAGTGCGATCTCGTGCGTGGTGCTGTTCGCGCGCCGGATATCGTCTACAAGCGAATGAATCATCTTCGGTATGTCGATGCGCTCCTGGCGCTGCTGGAGGCCCTCGCTTTCCAGCCGCGCGAGTTTGAGCAGGCTTTCGATGATCCGGTTCATGCGCCGCGACTGCTCGCCCATCTCCCGGATCGGCGCCTGCCAGCCGGCCAGCGCGCCGTCGTTGGACGTCTCTTCTTCCATCATTTCCAGATAACCACGCAGCACGGTCAAAGGCGTACGCAGTTCATGGGAGGCATTGGCAACGAAGTCACGGCGGGTATGTTCGAGGCGTTTCTGCTCGCTGATATCACGTGCGATCAGCAGGCGCTGGTTGTTGCCATAGGGAATTAGGCGCAGCAGCAGGGTATCCGCTTCATTGACCGGCGACGGCACCTCGAGTTCGCCGATGTGCTCGGCCTTGATCAGATGACTCGACACCCGTGGGTGGCGCAGTAGATTGGCCAGGCGCTGGCCCAGATCCTGTGGGCTGCGCAGTGCCATGAGCGCGCCGGCCGACTCATTGAACCAGACGATACGTCCCTGCGAGTCCAACACCACAGCGCCGTCCGGCAACGCCGCGGTCGACGCCTGAAACTCGTGAACGATGCTTTTGAGGCGCTTTTTGCGTTTGCGGTTACGCTGCTTGAGCCGATAGAGCTCGGTATAGATTTCCTGCCAGACGCCCATGCCCTCGGACGGCTCGATGCGATCCGAGGTCAGCCACCGATGCAGCTGATAGGCATAGGTCAGATGCACGGCGAGATAGGCGCTCACGCCGAACAGCAGGGCCAACACTGCATAACCGACCATAAGACCGGTCAGCGTACACAGCGCGAGCCACAGCGCGACCACAACCAGCTCGCGACGCCATGTTCGCGCGGTGCCTGCCGACGGCATGCTCATAGACGGGCTCGCGGCGTAAACACGAGTCTAGCGCCTGTTAAGGCGAAGGAAATCGTCGCGCCGCGCTCTATTTTTTTGCAAGACAAGGCGCAGTACGCGTTGTGTAGCGAAGCGTCACGAGCGCGCTGCAACGCCAGATTGCCAAAATATGGAGCGCGTCCCGTCGAGTTGCGCCCAAAATCCTGCAATGCGGCGTTGCCCGACTTGTCTGGCACGATTTTTAGCAGCAGCGCGGCGATCGGCATGAGGGTTAACAGGCTCTAGATGGCCTTGCTCGAGAATCGATAACCGCTGCCTCGCACGGTCTGGATGAAGTGGTCGAAACCGAAGGGCGCCAACGCCTTGCGCAGCCGTCGGATATGCACATCCACGGTGCGTTCTTCGACAAACACGTTCTGGCCCCACACCCGGTCGAGCATCTGCTCTCGCGTATATACGCGCTCGGGGTTGCTCATGAAGAAGCGCAGCAGCCGGTATTCCGTGGGACCGAGCTTGACCGGCGAATCACCGGCGGCCACGCGCTGGCTGGCCGCGTCCAGAATCAGCCCGTCCAGTTCCAGCGTTTCATCTTCGCCGCCGGGCAGGCTGCGGCGCAGGACTGCGCGCACGCGGGCGACCAGTTCGGAAGAGGAGAACGGCTTGGTAATGTAGTCGTCGGCGCCGAGGTTGAGCCCGCGTACTCGGTCGTCGGCATCGACACGCGCGGTGACCATGATCACCGGCAGCTGGGCGGTCAGCTCGTCGCGCCGCAGTTCGCGGGCGAACTCCGCCCCCGAGACACCGGGCAGCATCCAGTCGAGCAAAACGAGGTCCGGCCGCCGCTCGGCCATGGCAAGTCGTGCTGCCTGCGCATCTTCTGCTTCACTGACGGCGAAATCGGCCCGCTCCAGAGCGAAGCGAATCATGTCGCGGATCGGCGCTTCGTCCTCGACGATCAGAACATGCTTGTGCTGCATTACGTTGGGTCTCATGGATTACGACGCCGTAACGCTAGGCACTCAATATTACAGCAATATGACGGCGCGGACCGCACGCCCGGCACCTCAGCCCGCTTCGGCGTATTCGAGCCCGGTCGCCACGATCTCGCGGCTGTTGTGTGACAAGTCGGCCGCAGCGATACGCGCGAGCGCGGCGCGCATGCCCTCGGCTTGAGCCGGCACATGACGGGCCCAGTTCGTCAGCATGCCCGCCAGCGCGGCGGCCAGCTGGGGATTGAGCCCGTCCAGACGCAGTATTTCATCGGCGATCAGCGCATATCCGGCGCCATCGGCGCGATGGAAACCGACCCGATTGCCGCGTACGAAACCGCCCAGCAGCGCCCGGATACGATTCGGATTGGTGAAATCGAAGCGGCTGTCGGCCAACAGCCCACGCACATGCTCAACGCTGTCGTCGCGGCGCGTGGTGGCCTGTAGCCGCAGCCATTTATCCATGACCAGCGGGTACTCGGCCCACTGTCCGGCGAAATCCGTCAGCACACGGTCGCGCTCGGGCGATTGCAGATCGCGCAGCGTCTCCAGCGCGGCCATGCGATCGGTCATGTTGTCGGCGCTCTCATACAGCCGGGCCGCGCGGGCCGCGATCCCCGGGGCCTCGATGGCCGCCAGATAATCGAGCGCCAGCGCCAACACGCGCCGACGCCCGGCCTCGGCCACATCGAAGGCATAGGCCTGCTCGGCGGCATGCGTATCGGCGAGTGCTTCGAAGCGGGCCGCGAAGCGCGTGGCGATCGCCTGTTTGAGATCGCGACGCGCCGCGTCGATAGCGAATATGTCCATCGTATCGAACTGTTCACCCAGCATCGCCTCGCTGGGCAGGGTTAGCATTTCGGCAAGCAGCTCGAGATCGGCCGGCGGATGGTCGAGCAGCGTCTCGATCGCTTCGAACAGCAGCTCCGGGGCGGTCACCGCCGCCCCGCCCTCACGGCGCGACTCGACATCGGCGACCAGCGTTTTCAGATACAGCGCCTGGGCTGCATCCCAGCGGCAGACCGGGTCGCTGTCGTGGGCCATCAGCCGTGCCAGCGCCTGCTCGTGCTGGTCGTATTCCAGGCGTACCGGCGCAGTGAAGCCGCGCAGCGCCGATACCGTGGGCTCGTCGGCAAAACCGTCGAACGTCCAGGTTTTTTCGGCGTCGTTCAGGCGCAGCACCTCGGGTTCGCGCACGGCTGCGCCGGCGCTGTCGAACAGGGCGACTTCAACCGGGATATCGAACAGCGGCTTGTCGGCTTGGCCGGGCGTGGCCGGCGTATGCTGTGCCAACGTCAGCTGTAGCCGACCCTGGTCGAAAGACGTGGTCACGCGTACGCGCGGCGTGCCCGCCTGGGCGTACCAGTGCCGAAACTGGGCCAGGTCGAGGCCGGTGGATTCTTCCATGGCCACCACGAAATCCTCGATGGTCACGGCCTGGCCATCGTGCTTGTCCAGATAATGGCATACCGCGGCAATGAACGCCTCGCGCCCCGCCATCTGCGCGATCATGCGGATCACCTCGCCGCCCTTTTCATAGACGGTGATGGTGTAGAAGTTGTTCATTTCCACATAGGAGTCCGGGCGTACCGGGTGCGCACGCGGGCCGCCGTCCTCGGGAAACTGGATCTCGCGCATGGCGCGCACCTGGCGGATTCGGGTCACCCCCGGCGAGCCCTGATCGATGGCGAACTGATGCTCGCGATAGACCGTGAGGCCCTCCTTCAACGACAGCTGGAACCAGTCGCGGCAGGTCACGCGGTTGCCGGTGTAGTTATGGAAATATTCGTGGGCCACGACATCGCGCACGAGCGCGAAATCGCTGTCGGTGGCGGTATCGGCACGGGCGAATATGCAGGCCGTGTTGAACACGTTCAGGCCCTTGTTCTCCATGGCACCCATGTTGAAGCTGCCCACGGCCACGGTGACATAGCTGTCCAGGTCGTATTCCAGTCCGTAGGTATCTTCATCCCAGGCCATCGCCTGCTTGAGCGAAGCCATGGCGTGATGGCACTGATCCTCGTTGCCGTGCTCGGTATACAGCCGCAGATCCACCACGCGCCCGGAGGTGGTCGTATAGCTGTCGCGGATCATGCCCAGATCGCCTGCCACCATGGCGAACAGATAACAGGGCTTGGCGTAGGGGTCTTCGAACACGGCGTAGTGGCGCCCGTCATCCAGGCCGCCCTGCTGAACGCAGTTGCCGTTGGCCAGCAGTACCGGGTATTCGCCCGCATCGGCGCTGATACGGGTGGTATAGCGGGCCATCACGTCGGGCCGATCCGGGAAATAGGTGATTCGGGAAAAGCCGTTGGCCTCGCACTGGGTACACAGGATATCGCCGGACCGATAGAAGCCTTCCAGCGACAGGTTGTGTTCCGGGTCGATCGTATTCTCGACGGTGAGCGTGAACGCCGACGGCGGATTGGCGATGATCAACGCATCGTCGTGCAGGCGGTATTCGTCGGCCGCCAACGCCCGGCCGTCGATCGCTGCCGAGACGAAGCTCATATCGCGACCGTCCAGCCGCCATTGCGAGGCGTCTGGCGCATCGGGGTTGCGGCGTACCGAATACGTCGCACGCACCCGGGTGTGATCGCTGGCGATATCGAAATCCAGCTCAACCGTATCCACGAGATAGGCCGGCGGCTGGTAGTCCGCACGGTACTTGCGCTGCGTTTCGCCCGTCATAACAAGCTGCCTGCTGAGATTGTCAAAATGGTCGGCGGCGCGCTCCGCACCACGCGTGCCGCGCTATCGCTTGCGTGTGACCACGCTGCCCGCCGAATAACCGGCCCCGAAGCCGCACAGCACGCCCACATCGCCGGCGACCATATCGTCGGAAAACTTGTGGAAGACGATGACCGGCGAGGCCGAGCTGGTGTTGCCGTATTCCGCCAGCACCGACGGCATTTCCGCCTCGCTGGCCTCGCGACCGAGCACGCGCTTGCAGATAAGCGTGTTCATGTTGATGTTGGCCTGGTGCAGCCACAGGCGCTTGATATCGGCCGCCCCCAGCTCGAGCTCGTCCGCGTGCTCGACGATCATCTGGGCCACCATCGGCGCGACGTCCTTGAACACGCGACGTCCGTTCTGCACGAACAGCCGGTCCGCATCCGCGCGCGGCTCGATTTCGGCACGATTGAGGAAACCGAAATTGTTGCGGATATTGTTCGAGAACTCGGTCTTGAGCTTGGTGCCGAGCACGTCGAAGCCAAGCCCCGCGTCGACATCGTCGCCATGTTCGATAAGTGCGGCCGTGCAGACATCGCCAAAGATGAAATGGCTATCGCGATCGCGGAAGTTCAGGTGCGCCGAGCAGATTTCCGGATTGACCATGAGCACGGTCCGGGCGCTGCCGGACTTGATCATGTCGGCCGCGGTCTGAATGCCGAACGCGGCCGACGCACAGGCCACATTGATGTCGAACCCGAACTGGCCCGCACCCAGATACTTCTGTATCTCGACCGCGAGCGCCGGATAGGGGCGCGGCAGGTTCGAACAGGCCACCAGCACCGCGTCGATATCCTCCGGTCGCTTGCCGGCCTTTTCCAGACAGGGCTCGATGGCGGCCATGGCCATTTCGCACTGTAGCGACGGCTCGTCGTTGCCCCGGGTACGAATCCATGGGTGCATGACCTCAGGATCGAGGATGCCGCTCTTTTCGACCACATAGCGGCTCTTGATACCGGACGCCTTGTAGATGAAATCGGCGTTCGAAGGCGAAAGCGCCTCAAGCTCACCACGCTCGATAGCAGCCGCGTTGTCGCGATTGTAGTTCTCGACGTAGGCGTTGAAGGCGGTGACCAGTTCTTCGTTGGAAACCGACTCCGGCGGTGTATAGAGCCCGGAGGCCGAGATAACGACGTTGTTCACCTGTATTCCCCTTCCATGACCGACAAAGACAGCGTTGCGCGGCATTCTCGCGCGCGAGCGGCTGTGTCACAACCGTGTCTTATTCGGCCGGGCGCTTGTCGTCGTGGATCAGGCCGTGGCGCGCAAGCGCGTTTTCCACGAACGGCAGCAGTTCGGCCTCGCGGCGTACCGACAGATGCGAGCCGTGATACCAGTGCATGGCCGGTTCGTCCCAGTGGCGCCACAGCCGCAGGGGCTGATCGGGCGCTACCAGCTGATCGGCGGTCGCCGCGAATATATAGCGCCGCTCTTTTGGCACCAACGGATCCAGATGCAGGGGCGAAACCGGCGCCATCAGCTCGCTCAGCGCGCCTTGCGACAACCCCTGCGCTTCCAGAAACCGAAGGTGTAGCGTAGGCATATGCGCCCATAGCGCAGCCGGAATATCGGTGAGCGGAATACCGGCTATCACGCAGGCCAAGTCGGCTTCGAAAGCCGCCAGCAGCGCAGCGTGATAGCCGCCCAGACTGTAACCGAGAGCGCCGACCGGCTGGTCCGGTTGATCGGCCTGGATCCAGGCCTTGAGACGGCGCAGATCCCACAGGCCCTGGGCCTGGGCATGGATAAGATCGGCCATCGGCCCATCCAGGAATTCACCGCCGGTCACCCGGGCGATACTACGGCTGCCATGCAGCGGCAGAATCGGCATGGCGACGTTCATCCCGAACTTCAGATGCAGGCGTTTGGCGCGAAACAGCGACAGGTCGAGGCCATCGATGCCCATGCGATAGCCGTGAATGCAGATCAACCACGGCCGCGGTGCGCCCGCATGGCGAAAGATACGCGCGGCCATATTCTGGTTGGGCCGATGGCCTTCCCAGCGCGCTGCGCCCGGCAGGGCCGGATCGGCTTCGAACTCGCTGTCGAAATACAGCCACTCGAACTCGCAGCCGCGCGATCGGGTCGGCAGCAGCCGAAAGTCCGCCGGCGCGTGCGGCGTTCGGTGCCAGTGCTGGGCACCGTTCGCCCAATAGCCGTTCTCTGCCACCGCCTGCAGGGCTAGCAGCTCGTTATAGTCGCGCTTGACCACCGCGCCCCGCGGAATACGCGCGCCGGCGACGAACAGCCCCAACAGGGCTTCATCGGTCGCGACCTTGCGGCAAACGCCCAGCGACAACGGCGGCTGCGGCACCGCCGCGGGCCGTACCGACTCCAGCGTCGCAACCCAGCCGGCCACGAGAAAACAGGCGACCGCGCCGACGAGTAATACCAGCGCCGACCAACCCAACCAGGGTGATAGCAGTACCGCAATCGGTGCGCTGACCAAGGCGCCAAGGGCCAGATACTGGGTGATCTGGCGATCGCCGGGCCATAGCGCGATGGCGGTACCGCAGCCAAGAATCGGCACGCCGGCGAACGCGGCCGGGATCGCCACCGCCCACGCGTGGCCCCAGCCACTGGCCAACCAGAACAACCCCACCGCCAACGGTATCAACGCGGCGAGCTGCCAGCGGGGTTGGTCGCGCATGGCTTGCTGTTCGCTCATATGATCAACCTGGCATTGAACGGTCTGGAATACGGTGCGCGGCGACGTCCATCAAATCGAAGGTGAAGGCCGGCACGGCTCGCCGTTGCACGTTCGCTTCGCTATGGGCCGATGCACGCATGCACCCGCCGGGCCACCGGTCGGCGATCAAGCGGTCAATAACGCTGCGCCACGGCAAAGATGACCACGCCGATCAGCGCGACCAGCAACACGCCCTGCCCCAGCCACAGCGCGGGGTGACGCTTTTGCACCAGCCAGGTCGACAGAGCGGCCGCCCCAGTGAAGCCAGCCGTCACCAGCGCGATCTGTACGACATGGTCGAAATCGCCGCCGGCATCGGCTACCAGCTGCGGGTAGGGCCACATCATCAGACAGACCACCGCATAGAGCAGCGTCGTCACCGCGCCGATGCCCAGGGCAGCCCAGTTGAGAAAAGACAGAAGTTTCAGCGTCGGTCCCCGTGCTACGGATCGAACAGCGCACGATGAGACCGTGCACCGTGGCATAGTACGACGCCCTGCCAATCAACGTCCATTCGATGTCCGAGATATCCGAACCCCGTGTTGTTTTCGCCCACGGCAAGGAAAGCGGTCCCTGGGGCAGCAAGATCCAGCATCTGGCAGACATTGCGCGCGCCCATGGCTTTGCCGTCGAGAGCCTCGATTACAGTGATCTGATGGACGCAACGGCCCGGGTCGAACGCCTGCTGGCGCATGCGCCCACCGGCGCGCCACTGGTGCTGGTCGGTTCCAGCATGGGCGGCTATGTTGCAGCGATGGCCTGCCAGACGCTCGCCCCCGATGCACTGCTGCTGATGGCGCCCGCGCTCTACCTCGAGGGCTATCCCGGCGATCCGTCCCACTGTCCCGACGATACCGTGGTCGTCCACGGCTGGGACGACGATATCGTGCCGCTCGAGGGCAGCTATGCCTTCGCCAGTGCGAGGCGCGCGGCCCTGCATGTCGTCGCCGATGGCCACCGCCTCGCCGACTCGATCGAGCTGATCGGTGACCTGTTCAGCGCCCAGCTGCAGCGCGCGCTCGATCGCGGTTGACCACGCTCTTGAGCGCCTTGGCACGCTGGCCGGCATATACCCGCTGTGCTGCCCGCGCGCAGTCGGCGATCAGACGTGGCCCCTGATAGATCAGCCCCGTATACATCTGCAGCGCAGTAGCCCCGGCTTCGAGCTTGTCAGTCGCATCGCGCGCGCTCTGGATACCGCCCACGCCGATGATCGGCAGCGTTGCGCCCAGGCGCGCATGCAACGCGGCAATCACCCGCGTGGCCTGCGCGCGTACCGGCACCCCGCTCAAGCCGCCGGCCTCGCGAGTCCAGCGTAACGGCACCCCGTCGCGGGCGATGGTGGTATTCGTGGCAATCACGCCGTCGATACGGTGGTGAAGCAGGCGATCGGCAATCGCATCCAGCTGTGATTCGGTCAGATCCGGTGCGATCTTGACCGCCAGCGGGACGTAGCGCGACTCGGCCTCGGCCAGGCGGTCGCGCTCTTCGCACAGCGCGCCCAGCAGCTCATCGAGGCTTTCCCGCCCCTGCATATCGCGCAGACCCTTGGTGTTGGGCGAAGAAATATTGATCGTCACGTAGTCGGCAATGGCGTAAACCGACTTAAGCGCGGCCAGATAATCGGCCACCGCCTGTTCCGGCGGCGTGATCGCATTCTTGCCGATATTGATGCCCAACGCGGTCTTGCCCTGCCGACGCTTCGCGCGTTCCACCAGCGCCGCGACGCCGTCGTTGTTGAACCCCATACGGTTGATCAAGGCGCGCTGTTCGGGCAGACGGAACAGGCGCGGCCGGGCGTTGCCCGGCTGGGGCTCGGGCGTGACCGTGCCCACTTCGACAAAACCGAAACCCAGGGCCGACAGGCCGTCGATACAACGGCCGTCCTTGTCGAGGCCGGCGGCCAGCCCGATCGGGTTGGGCAGCTGCATACCCATGAGATCGACCGGCACGTGCGGCATCTTGTCGGCATAGATTCGCTGCACCAGAGCGGTGCTGCGCGACAGCGTGCCCAGGGTCAGGTCGTGTGCCGTCTCCGGGTCCAGCGCAAACAACGCACGCCGGGCGAACGCGTACATAACCGCTCCTGCAGATCGAAACAATGAAATCTATCCGAACGCCTATTGTGACGGCGATTCACGGCCCGTGCGAGTTCGCAGCGCGACGTCAGCCGGCCCGCCCTCGCCGACCCGTCTCGCCATCCGGGCCACCCGGCCTGCAAAAGCGCGTAAAATATGGCGCGATGACGGCAACAGACACGCAAACGTCGATTCCGGCCAGTGCCGGCCCGACTCCGGGCACGCGCATAAGCGTCGCCCCCATGATGGCCTGGACCACGCGCGAACAGCGTTACTTCATGCGCCAGATTACCCGCTCGGCCCTGCTCTACACCGAGATGGTGACCACCGGCGCGTTGATTCACGGCGATCGCGAGCGATTTCTGGCCTATCACGCCGACGAACACCCCGTCGCCCTGCAGCTTGGCGGCAGCGATCCCTCGGCTATGGGCGACTGCGCCGCCATGGCCGAGGACCACGGCTACGACGAGGTCAACATCAACGTCGGCTGCCCGTCGGATCGGGTTCAGAATGGCACCTTCGGCGCCTGTTTAATGGGCGAGCCGAAACGCGTGGCCGACTGCGTGGCAGCGATGAAGGCCCGGGTTTCGATCCCGGTGACGGTCAAGACCCGTATCGGCATCGATCATCAGGACAGCTACGAATTCCTGTACGCGTTCGCCAGCGCCGTTGCCGCGGCCGGCGCCGACGCGCTGATCGTGCATGCGCGCAAGGCCTGGCTATCCGGGCTCAGCCCCAAGGAAAATCGCGAGATCCCGCCGCTGGACTATGCGCGCGTGCATGCGCTCAAGCGCGACTTCCCGGCCCTGCCCATGAGCATCAATGGCGGCTTCGTGGATCTGGATAGCGCCGCTGCCCAGCTCGCCCACGTCGACGGCGTGATGATCGGCCGCGAAGCCTACAAGAATCCGTACGTGATGGCGGATGTCGACCGGCGATTCTTCAACGCCAACGCGGCGGTACCAAACCGACGCGCGATCGTCGAAGCCACGCGCGGCTTCATTGCCGATCATCTGGCAGCAGGCGGCGCGCTCAAGGACGTTACCCGCCATATGCTGGGTCTGTATCATGGCCAGCCGGGCGGTCGGGCCTGGCGACGCGTGCTCTCCGAGCAGGGTCATCGAAAGGATGCCGACCTGAACGTTCTCGATGCGGCACTTGCGCGCGTCGAACCAACCGAGGCCGTTGCCTGATGAAGTTGCTCGCTACTGTTTTCGTTTCCATCGCGCTCTGCGCGCCCCTCGCGTTCGCCGCCGGCGACGCCAGCAAGGATGATTCCATGGTTGTTATGCATACCAATCTCGGTGATATCACGATCGAGGTCTTCGAAGACGATGCGCCCAAGTCGGCCGCGAATTTTCTGCAGTACGTGCGCGACGGCTTTTACGACGGCACCATCTTCCATCGTGTGATTCCGGGCTTCGTGATTCAGGGCGGCGGCTTCACCGAAGACTATCAACAGAAGAAAACGCGTGACCCGATCGTCAACGAGGCCGACAACGGCCTGAAGAACGATCGCGGCACCCTGTCGATGGCCCGCACCAGCGATCCCAACTCGGCCACTTCGCAGTTCTTCGTCAACCTCACCGACAACGCGCCGCTCAACCCGAGCCGCGGCAATGCCGGCTATGCAGTGTTCGGCAAGGTCACCGACGGCATGGACGTGGTCGACAAGATCGCCGCCGGCCCGACCGGTTCGGCCGGCCCGTTCCGTCAGGACGCGCCCCAGAACCAGGTCGTGATCGAGACCGCCGAGGTCGTCGAAGACTAGTCGAGGGTGGCGGTTCATCTACTCGCCGATGTCCATCTGACCGGCGACGACGACCCGAACACCGAACGCCTGATTCGTTATCTGGACGGCCCGGCCCGCGCGGCCGAGGCCGTCTACGTGCTGGGCGATCTGTTCGATGTATGGGTGGGCGACGATGGTTCCCTGCCCGTTCATGCCCGCGTGATCGACCGTTTCGCGGCCCTGGCCCGGACCGGCGTCGCGCTGTATTTCATGCGCGGCAACCGCGATTTCGCGGTCGGGGAAGCGTTCGTGGCCGCCAGCCATATGCAGATCCTCGACGACCCGCTGGTGGTCGATCTGCAAGGCACGCCGACGCTGCTGTCGCACGGCGATATCTTCTGTACCGACGACACGGCCCATCAGGCCTTTCGTGCGCGCTATACCGATCCGCGCTGGCGGGCGCGCATGCTCAAGATCCCGCTATGGCTGCGGCGGCGCATCGCGCGGCGCGCACGCAAGCGCAGCATGCGCGGCAAGGCGAGCAAGCCGGCCCACATCATGGACGTCAACGCCGGTGCCGTACGCCAGGGCCTGCAGACGCATGGCGTGTCGCGGCTCATTCACGGGCATACCCATCGCCCCGATAGCCATCGTTTCGATATCGATGGCCAGGTCTGCGAACGCATCGTACTTGCAGACTGGCGCCCGGAGCGGGCCGAGGTGCTCGTCGCAAACGGCCACAGCATCGAACGCCTGGATGTGGCGTAGCAGCCGCTCTGCGTGAGCGCGATCGGCCGTGGTAACGTGAAATCCTCGCATTTCAAAACCAAACCGCAGCATGAGCCAGTACACCTTGATCACGGGCGCCAGTTCCGGGATCGGCGAAAGCCTCGCCCGTGAGTATGCCGAAAGCGGCCACGACCTGATTCTGACCGCCCGTCGGACCGACCGTCTGGAAAAGCTTGCCGCAGAGCTGCGCGAGCGGCACGGCCGCAGCGTCGAAGTGGTCAGCGCGGATCTGGGCGACCCCAGCGGAGTGGCCGAGCTGGCCGATACGGTGATCGCTCGCGACTGGGGCCTGCAGGGACTGGTCAACAACGCCGGCTTTGGCGATAGCGGACCCTTCGCCAAGCGCCCGCGCGAAAAACAGCTGGCCATGATTCAGGTCAACGTCACCGCGCTGGTGGATCTCACCCATCGGCTATTACCCCAGCTTCAACGGGCCCAGGCACCCTTCATCCTCAACGTGGCCTCGGTGGCCGCCTTCCAGGCCGGCCCCAACATGGCGGTCTACTACGCCAGCAAGGCGTTCGTGCTGTCGTTTTCGGAAAGCCTGGCCGAAGAGCTGCGCGGGCGTGTCTCGGTAAGTGCGCTCTGCCCGGGCCCGACCGATTCCGAGTTCGCCGAACGCGCGGAGGCCAGCAAGGCCAAGTTGTTCAAGATGGGCACGATGACCAGCCAGCAGGTCGCCGAAATCGGCGTCAAGAATCAGAACCGCACGATCGTGATACCGGGCGTGCGCAACAAGATGATGGTCTGGAGCGGCAAGGTCACGCCTCGTGCGCTGCTGCGACGCGTGGCCTATCGCATCAATCGCTGACCGCGCCTATGAATGGCGCTTGGCGAGCCAGTCCAGTTCGTTTTCCGAAAACCGGGCTTGCCGCCGGGCGGGAAAGTTGTACGGGCCCGGCGGGCCTCCGTTCATGTATTCGTCGAGCAGCTGGGTAAAGGTGCTGTCCGGCTCGAGCCCGCGCGGCTCGGCGCAATAGCGAAACCAGCGAGTGCCGATTTCCACATGCGGCACTTCTTCTTCGAGAATGACTTCCAGGATGGCGACGGTTTCATCGTCCCCGGCCTGGCGCAGCTTCTCGATCATGCCCGGGGTAACGTCCAGGCCGCGAGCTTCGAGCACGCGTGGCACCAGCGCCATGCGAATCATCACATCGTGGGCAGTTTTGACCGCCATTTCCCACAGCCCGTTGTGGGCATCGAAATCGCCGTAGGTGAAACCGTAGTCGGCCAGTCGATTGTTGAGCATTTCGAAATGGCGCGACTCGTCGGCCGCCATGCTCAGCCAGTCGGCATAGAAGGCCGCCGGCATGCCACGAAACCGATAGGCCGCGTCCAATCCGAGATTGATGGCGTTGAACTCGATATGGGCGATTGCATGGATCAACGCCGCCCGCCCGGCCGGTTTTCCCAGACCCCGCTTGGCCAGCCGGGCCGGATGCACCAGCGCCGGCGCGTCCGGGCGCCCCGGTACGACCACGGGCTCCGGCGTGCCGCCGGCATCCGCCAGCGCCGAGCTATCCGCCGCGTGCAGCGCCCGCGTCGCCGCGCATTTCTGCGCGGGGTCGCGCATCATCAGCGCGGCATGGACATCGTCGATATGCACGCTCAGTCCAGACCGCGGGCCAGATCGGCGATGATGTCTTCGACGTTCTCCAGCCCCACCGAGATACGAATCACGCCCTCGGTGATGCCGGCCCGGGCTCGATCCTCGGCCGAGATGCGGGCATGGGTGGTACTCGCCGGGTGCACGATCGTGGTTCGCGTATCGCCCAGATTCGCGGTGATCGAGAGCATGCGCGTGGCGTTGATCAGCTTGAACGCGGCTTCACGACCGCCGGCCACCCGCAGCGACAGCACGCTGCCGAAGCCGCCCGGCTGCTGGCGCGCGGCCAGTTCGTGCTGGGCATGCGAGGCCAGCCCCGGGTAATAGACGTGTTCGACGCCCGGCTGTGCGACCAGCCATTCCGCTACCTGCTGGGCCGAACGGCAGTGCGCCTGCATGCGAACTTCCAGCGTTTCCAGCGCCTTGTAGAACAGCCAGGCGTTGAACGGGCTCATGGTGGGCCCGCAGGTGCGCAGAAAACGAAATACCTTGTCGCCGACGATGTCGGCATCGCCTACGACGGCACCGCCGAGCGCCCTGCCCTGGCCATCCAGAAACTTGGTCGCCGAATGCGTGACCACATGGGCGCCGAAATCCAGCGGCCGCTGCAGGGCCGGCGTACAGAAACAGTTGTCGACCACCAGCAGCGCATCGTTATCGTTCGCGATCTCGGCCAGCGCGGCCATATCGACGATTTCGGTAAGCGGATTGGAGGGGGTCTCCACGAACAACATGCGCGTAGCCGGCGTGATCGCGGCCTTCCAGGCGTCGATGTCTTCCGGCGATACATAGCTGGTGGTGATGCCGAGCTTGGCCAGATAGTTGTTGAACAGGCCGATGGTGGAGCCGAACAGCGTATGGGCCGCCACGATATGGTCGCCGGCTTCCAGCGTGGCCAGACAGGTGGCCAGGATCGCGGACATACCCGAGGCCGTGGCCACGCAGCACTCGCCGCCTTCCATGGCCGCCAGCCGCTTACAGAAAGCGTCGACCGTGGGATTGGTGAAACGCGAATAGATATTGCCCGGCGTGTTGCCGGCAAAACGTTCCGCACATTCTTCGGCCGAATCGAACACGAAGCTCGACGTCATGTAGATGGCGTTGCTGTGCTCGCTTTCGGGCGTGCGATGGGTGCCGGCACGCACGCCGCGTGTGGCCGTCCCCCAGCTTTCGTCGAATTCTTCGCTCATAGACTATCTCCAGGCAGGCGGTCTCGGGCATAAAAAAACCCGCAGTCGCTATGCGATGCAGGCTTGCCGTCCCTTGACCGTTTAGCGGAATTTCAGGCCGGCCAACAGTTACGCGCATCCGCCGCGCCGCCGGCGATTTTCTGCAGGCCAAGGCGCAGTGCGCGTCGTGTAGCGTGCTACATGAGCGAGCTGCAACGCTGGAATGCTGAAAATCGCCAGCGGCCCGCAGGGTTGCGCTCAAAATCCCGCCAAGCGGCGTTAGTCGTCGCTCATTGGGTGAAACCCAATTTCGCTCCTCTTGCCTTGCTTGACCGAATTTTGCGCAGCAACGCGGCGATGCGATTAACTGTTTGCCGGCCTTAGGGCGCCCGCAAGCTGTTACAAATCGGCGCCGGTGCATTATGAAACCACCGGGCGCCGCGATCAACCATGGGCACGCGGCGCCCATTCATGTCGGCGCGCCTGGGGACGCTCTGCATTCCCTAGCCGTCGTTATGTAGTTCAAGAACCGCGTTGTCCTTGGCACGCCGGTCTTCGCGGGCGGCGTCGGCGCGGAACAGCTCCAGCTGCTCGAGATAGGAGGCGCTGATATCCGCGGTCACGTACTCGCCGGTGAACACGGAGTCGTCGAAACGCTCCAGATCGGCGTTGCCCACGTTGACCGAGCGCACCAGATCTTCCATGTCCTGATAGATCAGCTTGTCTGCGCCAATGATTTCGGCAATCTCTTCTTCGCTATGACCATGGGCGACCAGCTCGGTCGCACTCGGCATATCGATGCCGTAGACGTTCGGGTAGCGAACAGGCGGCGCGGCCGAGGCGAAATAGACCTTGCGGGCGCCGGCGTCGCGCGCCATTTCGATGATCTGACGCGAAGTCGTGCCGCGCACGATGGAATCGTCGACGAGCAGCACGTTCTTGTCGGCGAATTCGAGATCGATGGGGTTGAGCTTCTGGCGAACCGATTTCGCCCGCTGCTGCTGGCCCGGCATGATGAAGGTCCGCCCGATATAGCGGTTCTTGATGAAACCTTCCCGGTACTTCACGTCAAGCTGGCTGGCGAGCTCCACGGCCGCGGTGCGGCTGGTGGAAGGAATGGGAATGACCACGTCGATGTCGTGATCCGGCCATTCGCGCTGGATCTTTTCCGCCAGATACGTGCCCATGCGCAGACGCGCCTTGTAGACATAGACGTCGTCGATCACCGAATCCGGACGTGACAGATAGACATACTCGAAGATGCACGGCGCATAGCTGGGGTTGTCGGCGCATTGCTGTACGTGAATCTCGCCGTCGAGGGTGATGACCACGCACTCGCCCGGATTGATATCGTCGATGAGTTCGTAACCCAGCGCATCGAGCGCCACCGACTCGGAGGCGATCATGTAATCGGTACCGGCCTCGGTTTCGCGCTTGCCGTAGACCACGGGCCGGATACCGTGGGGATCGCGAAACCCGACCAGGGCGTAGCCGGTAATCAGCGCGGTGGCCGCATAGCCGCCGCGGCAGCGCCGGTGCACGGCCGTGACCGCCTCGAAAATGTCCGAGGGTGCCAGCTGCAAGCGTTCGCTGCGCATCAGCTCGTGCGCGAATACGTTGAGCAGAATCTCGGAATCGGAATCGGTATTCAGATGACGCCGATCCGAACGGTAAAGCTCTTCCTTGAGCTGATCGGCGTTGGTGAGATTGCCGTTGTGCGACAGGCAGATGCCGTACGGCGTGTTCACGTAGAACGGCTGCGCCTCGGCGCTGGTATCCACCCCCGCGGTGGGGTAGCGCACATGCCCCACCCCGGCGTTGCCCTGCAGGCGCAGCATGTGGTCGGTACGAAACACGTCGCGCACCAGCCCGTTGTCCTTGCGCAGGAACAGCCGGCCACCGCTGGTGGTGACGATGCCGGCCGCATCCTGGCCGCGGTGCTGCAGCACCGTCAGGGCGTCATACAGCTCCTGGTTGACGGGGGTATGAGAAACGATGCCTACAATGCCGCACATAGCGAGACCAGTTCAGATAGAGGATGAAGAATCTTCAGCCGGCGCCGCCGGCTCAGGATAGGTGATCGCGCCGGCCAGATCCGGCGGCAGGAAATCGCGCACCCAGAGCGCGCCGTCCTGTAGATGGGCGATGAATATCGACTGCTGCCACCACGCATCGCGCGGTACCGGCGTCACGCCTGCAAGCAGCACCAGCACGATCAGTACCGCCACGCCACGCAGCACGCCAAACAGGCCGCCGATCGCGCGGTCGGTACCGGCGAAACCGGTCTGGTTCACCAATCGGCCGATGACGTAGTTCAAGACCGCTCCCAGCAGCAGAACCAGAATGAAGATCAGGCCGAACGCCACCGCCAGACGGGCCGAGCCCACGGATATCCAGCCCTGCAGCAATGCTGCACCCGTATCGGCGAAGGAGAACGCTAGATAGAAAGCCAGGAGCCAGGTTGCAAGCCCGATGGCTTCGCGCAGAAAGCCGCGGAAGAAACCGATGGTCGCAGACAGCGCGACCACGGCCAGAATGGCGATATCGACCCAGATCATGGCACCCGTTCAAACCGGCCGGACCCAGGTAGTCTAGCAAACACATACCCGGGCCGACCGCGCATGATCACTCGGCGCGGCGAACCAGCGTCGCGCGCCCCGCTCGCCGCAGCTGCGCCGCCGCCGAATTGGCCGCCGCCTCATTTTCGAACGGCCCCACGCGCACGCGATAGTAGGTGGTGCCGTTGACGTCGCCTGCGCGATAAAACGCCTTGAATTCGCCGTTGAGCTCACGCGCGACTTTTTCGGCGCTTGCCTCGTCACGAAAACTCGCCACCTGCACTACATAGCCACCCGAGAACGAGGCATTTTGGCGCAGAGAGCCGCCACTGTTCGACGCCGACGCTTCGGCGGTCGCGCCGGCCGGCTCGGAGGGCGCTTCGGCTGCGGGCTCAGGTTCGGGCTCGGCACGTCGCGCCGGCTCGCTACGAACCGGGGTGCGCTCAGCCACGCTGGCCGGCGACACGGCCTCGGGCAGGTCCGGCGTCTCGACCTCGTCCGGCGCTTGCTCGGCTTCACGACGTTCGCCTGCGGCGACGCCGCTGGCTCCGTCCACGTCGTCGCGCACCGGGGCGTCATCGTCGCCCGCGCTGGCCGGGCGCGCCTCGCCATCCGGGGCGACTTCGTAAACGCGCATGGCCTGCGTATCGCCGTCGTCGCCCTGCATGCAGCGCGCCAGCAACAACGGCAGCGCAATGCCCAGAACGACCAGAACCACGGCTCCGACAACTCGTTTTTTCATTACATCCTTCATGACGGCATTGGCCTCCGGGCGTGCGCCACGGTAAGAAAGGAACCACACACGACCAGGCGATCACCGGGCTCACTCGCCGATTGCGCCGCACTCAACGCAGCCGCCGGCGACTCGTAAAGCCCACCTTCGATACCGGCACGACGGGCGAGTTCCGATGCGCGAAGACCGCGCGCGCCCAACGTATCCAGGCCTGCGAAATAGAATCGCTCGGCCACCTTTTCAAGGTGTGCCGCCACCGTTTCGACCGGTTTATCCGCAAGCATACCGAGTACTACATGGGTGCGGCCCGATATCTGCTGGGCCGCCAGTTCCCCAGCGAGCACGGCGACCGCCTCGGCGTTGTGGGCGACATCGTAGATGATCGGTACCGCGGCGTCGACGCGTTCGCGCCGCCCGACCAGCCGCGCCTGTGCACGACAGGCGCTATCGATCGCAGCCGCGCCCGGCAGCGTATCGGTGAGCGCATCGACCACGGCCAGCGCGCCCGCCAGATTATCCGCCAGCACGCCGGGCACCCGCGACAGTTCGCGCCTGTGGCCGCCACGATGAAAGGACCAGCCCCCGCCCACGTATTCGATATCGAAGGCTTCGCCGATGCCTTCCAGGCGTGCGCCGATGTTGTCTGCATGGCGCGCCAGCGACGCCGGCGGCTTGCGATCGCAGCAGATGGCCGGGCGATCCGGACGCATGACGCCCGCCTTCTCATAGCCGATGCTTTCGCGATCGTTGCCCAGCCAGTCGAGGTGATCGAGCCCGATGTTGGTAATCAGCGCGACGTCGGCATCGACGATATTGACCGCGTCCAGGCGTCCACCCAGGCCGACCTCGAGCACGGCATAGTCCACGCGCTCGGCGTCGAACAGCCACAGCGCGGCCAGGGTGCCGTACTCGAAAAACGTCAGCGACGTATCGCCACGCGCGGCCTCCACTGCCTTGAACGCGCGCAGCAGCGCGACATCCGACACCGGCGCGCCGTCGATACGAAAACGTTCGTTGTAGCGCCACAGATGTGGCGAGGTATAGGTTCCCACACGCGCGCCATCGCTGAGCAGCTGCTCGATAAGCGCGACACAGCTGCCCTTGCCGTTGGTGCCGGCCACGATTACGCGCCGGGCCCGGCCGGTGGGCACGCCCAGGCGATGGGCCACTTCGGATACCCGCGCCAGGCCCAGCTCCATCTCGCTGGCGTGCAGCGTGAGCTGCCAGGCCAGCCAGTCGTCGACGCTGCCGTCGAGCGGCGCAGGTTCGTTCACGTTACATCGGCGGCCTGTTCCGGCGCGGCATCGTAGTGCATGAAGACGGAAACCACCTTGTGGATGCGGTCACGCAGGTGCCGGCGCTCGACGATCATGTCGACCGCGCCGTGCTCGAGCAGGAATTCGCTACGCTGGAAGCCTTCCGGCAGCGTCTGCTTGACCGTCTGCTCGATGACGCGCGGCCCGGCAAAGCCGATGAGGGCTTCCGGCTCCGCGACGTTGATATCGCCCAGCATGGCATAGCTTGCCGCCACGCCGCCCATGGTCGGATGGGTGAGCACCGACACGAACGGCAGGCCACGATCGGCCAGACGTGTGAGCGCGGTGCTCGTCTTGCCCATCTGCAGGAGCGAAAACAGGCCTTCCTGCATGCGTGCCCCGCCGCTGGCGGAAAAGAATATGAACGGACAGTTGCGCTCGATGGCCCCGTGCACGCCGCGCACGAAGGCTTCACCGACTACGCTGCCCATGGAGCCGCCCATGAAGCCGAAGTCGAGGGCCCCGGCCACCACCGGCATCTGCTTGAGCGTGCCGGCCATGACCAGCGCCGCTTCGCGTTCGCCGGAGTCCTTCTGCGCCTGGCTCAGGCGCTCGCGATATTTACGGCTGTCGCGAAACTTGAGCGGGTCGCGCGGCTCGATGCCCAGGGCCAGCTCTTCACGATTGTCGGGGTCGAGAAACAGATCGAGGCGCTTGCGCGCGCGCAGACGCTGGTGCGCGTTGCACTTCGGGCAGACCTCCAGCGAGCGCTCCATCTCGGCGCTGTAGAGCACCGCACCGCAGTTGCTGCACTTGGTCCAAAGGCCTTCCGGGACCGTGCTTTTCTTTGCCGCCGAGTCGTTGCGCATCTGCGACGGCATGAGTTTTTCGAGCCAGCTCATGCGCGGCGTGCCTCCTCTTGCATATTGTCCTGTTCGTCGATCGCGCGACGCATGGCCGACAGGGTATCGCGTAACGCGGCCCGGGTGGCGTCGCGGTCCGCGCCGTGTTCGGCGATCTGGCGCACGAGCGCACTCCCGACCACCACGGCATCGGCCACCCGCGATACATCGGCGGCGTTTTCCGGCGTGCTGACCCCGAAACCTACCGCCACCGGCAGCTCGGTTTTGGCGCGAATACGTTCAATGCTCGCAGCCAGCGAGGATACGTCCAGGCTCGCCGAGCCGGTCACGCCCTTGAACGACACGTAGTAGACGAAACCGCCCGCGTTGGCGCAGATCTTTTCGATACGCGCTTCGCCGGTGGTCGGCGCGATCAGGCAGACGGCGTCGAGCCCGGCGCTTTCCAGCGTGGGCACGATATCCGGCGCCTCCTCGGCGGTCATGTCGACGATAAGTACGCCGTCCACGCCGGCCTTGTGCGCACGCTCGGCGAACGTGTCCAGGCCCATGCGATCGATGGGATTGAGATAGCCCATCAGCACGATCGGCGTTTCATTATCGCGCTGGCGGAATTCGGCCACCACGTCCAGCACGCCGGACAGGCTCATGCCGGCCGCCAGGGCGCGTTCACAGGCGCCCTGGATGACCGGCCCGTCCGCCATGGGGTCGGTAAACGGTACCCCGACTTCCAGCACGTCGGCGCCGGCCTCGACCAGGGCGTGCATGAAGCCGGCGGTCGCGTCCGGTGCCGGATCGCCGGCGGTGAGATAAGGGATCAGCGCGCTGCGCCCCTGCTCGCGCAGCGTACCCAGACGGCCTGCCAGGCGGCTCATAGCGTTTCTCCTGCGGCCTCGGCGACGCTCGCCATATCCTTGTCGCCGCGGCCGGACATATTCACCAGCACCACCTGGTCCGGCTTCATCGTGGCCGCCAGCTTCTGTGCATAGGCCACGGCATGTGCGGACTCGAGCGCCGGCATGATGCCCTCGATACGGGTGCATTCATGGAATGCGTTCAGCGCTTCGGTATCGGTGATGTCCACATAGTGCGCGCGTCCGATGTCCTTGAGCCAGGAGTGTTCTGGACCCACGCCTGGGTAATCCAGCCCGGCGGATACCGAGTGCGTGCCGCTGATCTGGCCGTTGTCGTCCTGCATGAGATAGGTGCGGTTACCGTGCAACACGCCCGAACGCCCGGCCGACAGCGGTGCCGCATGGCGGCCGGTGGCCACCCCGTCGCCGCCGGCTTCGACGCCGTAGATCTCGACCTCTTCGTCGTCGAGAAACGGATAGAAGATGCCGATCGCATTCGAACCGCCGCCCACGCAGGCGACCAGCGCATCCGGCAGGCGGCCGAGGCGTTCGAGCATCTGGCGTCGGGATTCGCGCCCGATCACGGCCTGAAAATCGCGCACCATGGCCGGATACGGGTGCGGGCCGGCGACCGTACCGATGATGTAGAAGGTATCGTCGACGTGCGCCACCCAGTCGCGCAGCGCTTCGTTCATGGCGTCCTTGAGCGTCTTGGAGCCGGACTCAACCGGGCGCACCTCGGCGCCCAGAAGGCGCATGCGATAGACGTTGGTGGCCTGGCGCCGCATGTCTTCGCTGCCCATGAACACCACGCACTCAAGCCCCAGCCGCGCGGCCACGGTCGCCGTTGCCACGCCGTGCTGGCCGGCACCGGTTTCGGCGATGATGCGCTTCTTGCCCATGCGGGCAGCCAGCAACGCCTGACCGATGGTGTTGTTGATCTTGTGGGCGCCGGTGTGGTTCAGGTCTTCGCGCTTGAACCAGATCTGGGCACCGCCGGCCTTCTTCGACAGCCGCTCCGCGTGGTAGAGCGGCGTCGGCCGGCCCACGTAGTCGGCCAGGTCTTTATCGAGCGCGGCCATGAAGGCCGGATCGTTGCGCGCGGCTTCATAGGCTGCGGACAGCTCATCGAGAGGCGCCATCAGCGTTTCGGCCACGAAGCGACCGCCATAGGGACCAAAGTGGCCGCGCGCATCGGGCATATTGCGCCAGGCGTGGACCAGCGGTGTACCTGGGTCGAGCTGCTGGGGTTCAGGTGTATTCATACTCTTCAAGCCTCTGTTCGATCGAAAAGCCCTGGCGGGCGTCGCTCGTCAATCTTTGTTCGTCGCTTCAAGCCGGGCCGGCATGCTCGCCTTGGCGGCGCTCGATCCCGCCCGGCCGGGCGCGGCTCACGGCAGCACAGAAGGCACGCACCTTTTCGGCGTCCTTGACGCCGGGTGCGCTTTCCACGCCGCTGCTCACATCCACCGCATACGGCTGAAAACGGCGAATGGCTTCACCCACGTTGTCGGCATGCAGCCCGCCGGCGATGATAATCGGCATATCGGGCATGACAGCCTCGCGCTGCCAGTCGAAGGTCTTGCCACTGCCGCCGGCAGCGCCAGCGCGGTTGGCGTCGAGCAGCAGCCCTTGCGCATCGTGATAATAATCGGCCCAGGCGCGCGGCTCGACGTTTTCCTCGCCCATCGGCACGCTCTTGAGAAACGGCCAGGCATAACGACGACAGAACTCGGCAGTTTCGCGGCCGTGAAACTGCAGCGCATCCGGGCGCAGCTGGTCAAGCACGGTCTGTACCGCGGCCGGCGCCGGCTCGAGAAACAGTGCGACCCGCGCCACGAACGGCGGCAGCTGGCGGCTGATGGCACAGGCCTGCTCAACGTCGATCGCCCGCGCGCTGGCTTCGTGAAAGACGAACCCGATCGCATCCGCGCCCGCATCCACGCTGACCAGCGCATCTTCCAGACGCGTGATGCCACAAATCTTGATGCGTACTCGTTTCATAGCCGTCGCCATGGCGAATGGGCCGTGTCTTGCCAATACGACAGTTTACCAGCCGTCGTCATCCAGCGCCGGGGCCGGCAGATCGAATTCCGGCGGATAATGAACGCGACGTAGCGAAAGCCCCTGCGCCGGTGCGGTCATGCCGGCACGGCATCGGTCGCCCTCGACCAGCAACTGGGCGATCCAGTCGGCCGGGTACTGGCCGCGCCCGATCGGCAACAGGCTGCCCACGATATTGCGCACCATATGATGCAAGAAGGCGTTCGCATGCACGTCCAGGCGTACCCAGTCGCCGCGGCGTACGACATCGCAACGGGTGAGTTCGCGCCAGGGCGTCTTGGCCTGACAGGCAGCGGCACGAAACGCGCTGAAATCGTGATAGCCCAGCAGATGCTGGGCCGCCTTGTGCATGACGGCTTCGTCGAGTCGGTGGTGGGAATGATAGGCACGGTTGCGCCACAGCGCACTGGGCGCGGTGCGATCGAGAATCCAGTAGCGATATTCGCGCGCGATCGCGCCGAAACGCGCATGAAAATCGGTCGATACCGGAATGACCCACTGCAGCGCGACATCGTCGGGCAGATAGCGATTGGTACCGAGCAGCCACGCGCGCTGGCTACGTTCGACATCGGTATCGAAATGCACGATCTGGCCCTGGGCATGGACGCCCGTATCCGTGCGCCCGCTGCAGACGGTACGAATCGGCGCCGCGGCGAGGCGCGACAAGGCGGCTTCGAGCGTGTCCTGAACGCTGGCCGCGTGCGGCTGGCTCTGCCAGCCGTGGTAGGCCGAGCCGTCGTATTCGACACAGGCAGCCCAGCGCATCAGCACCGGGCCTCGCCGACACCCCGGGCGGGGCGAACCGCGCCGGTCGAACAACGTACGCCGAATAAGCCTCTGCGCCTGCCCGGCCTTCCAGGTGTTGCGGGCAACGATATCGAGCGGTCTGCCAAGCGCATGGGCCCTGCGTTTATGCGGCTGTATTCAGCGAAAAAAAGGATCACGCCATCGCCACCATGGCGACGAGGCGCGCCAGTATGAACAAGCCCCGAGGGCGTGTCGTCATAAGATAAGGCGGCGCATCGGCGGCCAAGCCGCGGCAAGACAAGGCATCGCGACCGGCGCGTGGTTGTTCCACGCAAGCGAGCCAACCCATGAACCATAACTCCGGATTGCCGCGGCTTGGTCTATGACGACACGCCCTAGAGCTTGTTCAACAAATCGGTGGCGGTGGCGCGCTGCGTCTCATCGCCCTCTTTCTGGACGTCTTCGAGCAGTTCGCGTGCCGCCGTGTTGTCTTCCATCTCGATATACATGCGCGCGAGATCGAGCCGGATTTCGACCGGATCGGTCTGCTCATCCCCATCGGTTTCGCTATCGCTGCCGTCATCGAGGTCGAAGCCCGCGGTATCGATGGTCTGCACCGATTTGGGCTCGGGTTTGGGCGCGGCCTCGCGCGGACTATCCAGATCGAACGCCAGCCCCGGGTCGTCACCCTGATCGTGCACGCGTTCGCCGCCGTGCTCGATCGCCTGATCTTCCCACTCGAAGCCATCCATTTCCGAGGCCGCGTCCTGGCTGCTGCTGCGCTTGTCCGCATTCGACTCACGCGCAGGCGCCGTTGGCGCCGGCTCCGCATCCTCAGTCGACTCGTCGATGGTAAAGAAACGCTCGGACTCCGTATCGTCTCGCTCCGGCACCGGCGGCAGCTCGTCGTCGAGGCCGCTATCGCTGCTGGACACGAAACTTTCGTAAAGAGCCTGGGCCGATTCGGCGTCCGGCTGCGTCGGCGCGCTTGTCTCGGCGGGCGTCGCAGCGCCACTATCGGGCTGAAGCCCGAGCGCGAAACGCGGATCCTGCGGGCGCAGCACCCGGCCCATGGCGGCTACGCCCGCCCAGCGCACGCCGTTGTCGCTGAGCGCGGCACCGAAACGGTCGATATTGGCCATGAAGGCCTGATCGTCACCGGTGAGATAGTCCAGTTCCAGGCGCTTGTCCTGCAAACCACTGTCGCTGGGGTGTTCGTCGAGCCCGGTTTCGAGGGTTTCACGTGCCTGATCGAACTCGCCGGCCTTTATCTGAGCCTCGGCGCGTTCGATGCGCTGCGACGGCCGGCTCGTATCCGGTGCCGGAGCGATATGCGCTTCGCGCGGTTCGCCCGCGCCCGGTACGGGCTCGCCGACGGTCGGTTCTGCGGCATGTCCGCCTTCAGCCTCGAAGTGCAGCGGTACCGGCTTGTACTGACGACGCCGGCGCCAGGCCAGAAGCAAACCGACCAGCCCCAGCCCGGTCGCGATCAGCAGCAGGTTACGCGGGCGCAGCAAACTATTACCGTCGGACGCCCCGACTACATCCGCGTCGGCCGACGGCAGCGGCCGGTAGTCGCCGTCGCTGGGTTGCTCGATCGTGTCTCCCGGGTCTGCATCTGCCTGCGGCTGCGAAGAAGGCTCGCCGGCATCGGTTGCGCTGTCCGTCGTCATCGCCGGTTGCGCGCCGTTATCGATTTGCGTATCGGGCGACTCGGCGGCCACCGTGGCCGTGTCGGCGGTTGCATCGACCGCGTCCGGGGTCGGCGCACCGGCGTCGTCGTCGGCGCTCGCCGGATCGCGGTTCGCCTCATCGACGGGCATGCCCGCGCTCGTTGTCGTATCGACTGCTTCAGCCGACGCACCCGAAGAATCGGCGCGCTCGGGCGCAGCCCCGCCCTCCGCGACCACGGGATCAGCCTCAGCGGCACCGGTCTGGTCGGCCGGCGAGGTTGCCGGCGTTGTCGCGCCCGCCTGGTCGTTCGCGCTATCGAAATCCGGCATGGCCAGACGGCCGAAGCCGGCGGTGCCGACCTCGCCCCCCGTGCCGCGGCCTTCGATACGAGATGGCTCCAGGCGCAAACGGGCATCGGTCGTTGCCGACGCGCCCGCGGCCGATGACGTCGCGCTGTCGACAGCCGTGCTGGCATCGGCGCGCGCCAGGCGTTCGAGGGCTTCGGCCTGCTGGCGACGTACCACCGCCTGTGCTTCGTCGCGGCCGATGGCACGAATGCGTTCGACCGGCGGGATAGCCAGCATCGCGCCGCGCAGCAGGATATTCATGTTGTCGCTGAACGCCTGCGGGTTGTTGCGATAAATCGCCACCTGCATCTGATCCAGCGTGGTTCCGGGCCGGCGAAGATCGGCCGCGATGCGCGACAGCGTTTCGCCGCCCGCTACCGGGCCGTAACGATTGGGCACGGGGTCGGCCGATGCCGCGCCAGCGCCGGTGGCCGCAGCCGCAGCCGGAACGGCATTCGTCGACTGGGGCGCCGGCGCAGACTGCGCTGTTGTCGGCGTACGCGGGGCTGGCGTTGCCGCCTGGGTTGCCGCTACCTGGCCCGGCGGATCGAGCAGCACCGTATATTCGCGCAATGCCCGGCCGCTACCGGTATCGGCCTCGATAAGAAAGCGCAGGAACGGTTCCTGCACCGGCGCATCGGTGGTCAGGCGCAACAGAACCTGGCTGTCTTCGCTGCCGGGGCTTGCCACGATACGGATACGATCCGCCAGGCCGGTACGCTGGATACCGAAGCGCCGGAACATGTCGGCGCTGGCCATATCCACCTGCAACGCCGTTCTTTCCTCCGGCGTGAGCGCCACGAGGTTGATGGTCGCGTTCAGCGGCTCATTGAGGGCCGAATGCACCCGAATGGTTCCAAACC
The DNA here is from genome assembly GCF_040361435.1 of Salinisphaera sp. C84B14. NCBI lineage: Bacteria > Pseudomonadati > Pseudomonadota > Gammaproteobacteria > Salinisphaerales > Salinisphaeraceae > Salinisphaera > Salinisphaera sp. C84B14. The sequence goes on from NZ_APNL01000003.1 coordinate 103,692, forward strand.
CGAGCGCCGAAGCGACGCCCGCGTTCCCTAGCAAGGCAGCCACGGCTGCAGTCTGCAGCCCGCGCCTCAAACACGATTTTGAATCGACCACGGCGCCTGTGTATCCCCCTGGATCCAACCCTTCGTCCTTACCTTCGAACGACAAGGGCCGACGCGCCCTCTGACCTGTCGGCCCGGCGCATCGTAGATGTCTATATATGTTCTTCGATCAGCTTCTCGGCGATCTGCACGGCGTTGAGTGCAGCACCCTTGCGTACGTTATCGGCCACCACCCAGAAATTTAGACCATTCTCACATGAAATGTCTTCACGAATACGCGAGACGAACACAGCATCCTGATTCGCAGCGTCGGTTACCGCGCTCGCATAGCCGTGCGATTGCGGCATATCCACGAGCTCTATCCCCGCCGCAGCGTGCAACAGACGGCGCGCCTGCGCCGCCGAGAGCTTGTCGCACGTTTCGACGTGCACCGCTTCCGAATGGCCGAAGAAAACCGGCACCCTCACCGCGGTCGGGTTGATCTGCATGCCGGGCGCATCCAGAAGCCGTCGCGTCTCCCGGACCAGCGCCATCTCCTCGCGCGTATAGCCGTTGTCCTCGATCGTATCGATCTGGGCCAGGACGTTGAAGGCAATCTGCTTGTCATACACCGCCGGCGTCTTGATTGCCTGGGCATTGAGCAGGCGTGCGCTCTGATCGGCGAGTTCGCGCAGGCCCGTCGCCCCGGAACCGGATACCGCCTGATAGGTGGCCACGTTGACGCGCCGCACCTGGGCGGCGTCGTGAATCGGCTTGAGCGCTACGGCCATCTGGATAGTTACAGCGCCGGGACTGGCTACGATGCCACGATTGCGATAGCCCGCGAGCGCCTGCGGGTTCACCTCCGGCACGATCAAGGGCACGTCTTCGTCGGTACGGAAATACGCGCTGTTGTCGATGACAATACAGCCGTGCGCGGCGGCCTTCGGCGCGAATCGCTGCGAGACGTCGTCACCCACCGCGAACAGCGCGAGCTGCACCCGCGAGAAGTCGAAATCGGCCACATCCGCGACCGAGACGCTCTTGTCGCGAAAACGCACCCGCTTGCCGGCCGAACGTTCGCTGGCAAGCGCGAAAATACGGCCGACCGGAAACTCGCGCTGCTCGAGTATTTCGAGCATGGCCTCGCCGACCGTACCGGTGGCACCGACCACGGCCACGTCATATGTCTTGGTCATCGCGCCCCCGCTCAATCAGCGCCTGTTCTGGCTGCACGCGCTGTTTAGCGCAGCATATCGACGATGGCGCCGCCGATCTCCTGGGTACTCGCCATCTGCGTTTCGTCGTCCATGATGTCGCGGGTGCGCAGACCGCGATCCAGCGCATAGCCCACCGCGTTCTCTACCTTGTCGGCCAGATCACCGCGGTTGAGCGAATAACGCAGCATCATGGCCACGGACAGAATGGTCGCCAGCGGATTGGCGACGTCCTGGCCGGCGATATCTGGCGCACTGCCATGGACCGGCTCGTAGAGGCCCTTGCCGTTAATATCCATCGACGCCGAAGGCAGCATGCCGATCGAACCGGTGAGCATCGCAGCCGCATCCGAAAGCACGTCGCCGAACAGATTGCCGGTCACGAGCGTGTCGAATTGCTTGGGCGCACGCACGAGCTGCATCGCGGCGTTGTCGACGTACATATGAGTGAGCTCGACGTCCGGATATTCGGCATGCAGCTCGTTCATCACGTCCCGCCACAGCTGAGAGACATCGAGCACATTGGCCTTGTCGACACTGCACAGCCGGCCACCGCGCGCGCGGGCGATATCGAAGGCGGTCCGCCCGATCCGAAGGATTTCGTCCTCGTCGTAGCGCATCGTATTGAACGCTTCGCGCTTGCCGTTTGCGTTCTTGTGCCGGCCGGCGGGCTTACCGAAGTAGATACCGCCGGTGAGCTCGCGCACGATCATGATATCCAGGCCCGAGACGATATCGCGCTTGAGCGCCGAGACGTGCGCCAGCTGCGGATACAGGATCGCCGGGCGCAGATTCGCGAACAGCCCCAGCTCGCTGCGCAGCCGCAGCAGGCCGGATTCGGGACGGTTATCGCGCGGCTGATCATCCCATTTCGGCCCGCCAATGGCACCGAACAGAATCGCATCGGCCTCGCGTGCCGCAGCGAGCGATGATTCCGGCAGGGGTTCGCCCTCGGCATCGATCGCCGCGCCGCCCACCAGCGCCTCGTCGAGCTCGATATCCAGGCCGTGGTCGCTGGCCAGCGTGTCGAGCACGCGTACCGCCTCCCGGCATATCTCCGGGCCGACACCGTCGCCGGGCATCACGAGAATTCTTGCTGTCATGGAATGATCTGTCCTTTTACCGAATACCGGGGCATACGATATGCCATGCGCCTACAGGTCGCGGAATAACCAAGGCTTTTCCTTGGCACGCTGCGCCTCGAAGGCACGGATCTCGTCGGCATGCTGCAACGTCAGGCCGATATCGTCCAGGCCGGCGAGCATGTTCTTGCGCCGATAGGCATCGATATCGAAGTCGTATGCGTGGCCACCAGCGGTCACGACCTGCTGTTGGTGCAGGTCGACCTTGGCGGTCATGCCCGAGTTCGCCTCGGCCTCAGCAAATAGCGCATCGACAATTTCTGCTTTCAATGCAATAGGTAACACCCCATTCTTGAAGCAGTTGTTGTAGAAAATATCGGCAAAACTCGGCGCGATCACGCAGCGGATACCGAAATCGTCCAGCGCCCACACCGCGTGTTCACGTGAAGAACCACAGCCAAAGTTCTCTCTGGCAAGCAAAATACTCGCCTGACGATACGGCTCCTTGTTGAGGATGAAGTCCGGGTTTTCGCGCCGGGTGGCGATATCGGTTTCCAGGCCACCCTGGTCTAGATAGCGCCAGTCGTCGAACAGATGCGGGCCGAACCCCGTCCGCCGAATCGATTTCAGGAACTGCTTCGGGATAATCGCGTCGGTATCGACATTGGCGCGGTCCAGCGGCGCCACCAGCCCTTCGTGAATCGTGAATTCTTGCATGATGATATCTTCGCTACTTAGAAATCGGTTGAAGTGTCGACCCGGATCAGGCCGCCGCCCGGCGTGCATCGAAACGCAGCCGCACATAGGGCGCCGTCCAGCGCCCCTGCGCATCCCTTAGGGTATCGATCAGACGGTCCCGCACCGCGGCGACGTAGTCGTCCCGGGCCGCGCCGGGCGCGAAGGCGCCGACAAACGGCCCGGCGAGGGTGGTCACCCATCGGCCTATATCGCTTGGCAGCACCGTCGGTCGCTCGAAACTGAACAATGCCTCGACGACGAACCCGGCCTGTTCGAGGCGCTCGCGGTATTGCGCCTCGGTCGGGAAGTACCATGGATCGATCGTATCCGCATCCAGACCCCGCGCCTGCGCTTCCCGTCGAAGCGCATCGTGAATCGGTGCGACATTGCCCGCCGCGCCGAACTCGCCGACGAAACGGCCACCCGGCAACAGCCGCTGGTAGACGGCGTCGACCACCGCCTGCGGATCCCGCTTCATCCAGTGCAGCGCCGCGTTCGAGAACACCGCATCGAAGCGGCCACGAATTTGCGAACTGTCCGCCAGTTCATGACCGTCGAGCACGATCGTCTCGATGCCCCGCGCTCGCGCTGCGGCGGCCAGTTCGGCACTGGCGTCGACGCCGAGTACATCTGCACCCCGTGCTGCGATGGCCTGGCTCAATACACCGTCGCCACAGCCCAGGTCCAGAATCCGCTCGCCGGGGCGTGCATCGAGCAGCTCGACCACCGGCATGGCCAGCTCGGCGACGAAGCGCGCATCGCGCGCATAGGCGTGCGCGTTCCAGCCATCGCCGGCTTCGCCCCGTCGACTCGCGGCGCTGCTCACTGCGCGACGCCCAGCTCGCGGATATCGACGAAATGCCCGTACACCGCAGCGGCCGCGGCCATCGCCGGGCTTACCAGATGAGTGCGCCCACCCTTGCCCTGGCGGCCTTCGAAGTTGCGGTTGGAGGTGGACGCACAGCGTTCGCCGGGCAGCAGGTTGTCGTCGTTCATGCCCAGACACATCGAGCAGCCGGCATCGCGCCATTCGAACCCGGCCGATTTGAAGATCACGTCCAGACCTTCCTTCTCGGCCTGCTGTTTGACCAGCCCGGAACCCGGCACCACCATCGCCAGCTCGATATTCGGGGCGATCGTGCGGCCCTTGAGATATTCGGCGGCCACGCGCAGGTCTTCGATACGCGCGTTCGTGCAGGAACCCAGAAATATCTTGTCGACCATGATCTCGGTGATCGGCACACCGGGGGTGAGATCCATGTACTGCAACGCCGCCCGCCAGCTCTCGGCCTGGGTTTCGTTGGCGGCATTATCGGGCGACGGCACTCGATCGGTGACCGGGCCCACCATTTCCGGGGATGTACCCCAGGTGACCTGCGGTGCGATATCGGCGGCGTCCAGCACCACGACCTGGTCGTATTCGGCGCCTTCATCGGATACCAGCGTGCGCCAGTATTGCTCGGCCTGTTCCCACTCTTCTTCTTTGGGCGCGTAGGTACGGCCGCGCATGTACTCGATGGTGGTGTCGTCCACCGCCACCATGCCGGCACGTGCACCGGCTTCGATGGACATGTTGCAGATGGTCATACGACCTTCCATCGACAGCGCACGCACCGCCTCGCCGCCGTATTCGATCACGTAGCCGGTGCCGCCGGCCGTGCCGATCTTGCCGATGATCGCGAGCATGATGTCCTTGGCGGAAATACCGGGCGCAACCTGACCATCCACGCGAACCAGCATGGTTTTCGAGCGCGCCTGGGGCAGCGTCTGGGTGGCCAGCACATGCTCCACCTCCGAAGTACCAATACCGAAGGCCAACGCGCCGAATGCGCCGTGGGTGGCGGTATGCGAATCGCCGCAGACGATGGTCATGCCCGGCTGCGTCGCGCCCTGCTCGGGGCCGATGATATGCACGATGCCCTGGCGCGGATCGCCCAGCCCGAACAGACGAATGCCGTGCTCGTTGCAGTTCTTGAGCAGTGCATCTACCTGGGCACGGGAAATGGTATCCGCGATGCCGCCGTCGCGATTGACGGTCGGCACGTTGTGATCGGGCACGGCGAGGTTGGCATTCACGCGCCACACCGGCCGATCGGCCAGCGCCAGCCCCTCGAACGCCTGGGGCGACGTGACTTCGTGCACCATGTGACGATCGATATACAGCAAGCCGTTGCCGTCTTCTTCGCGAACGAGATGTTCGTTGAACAGTTTTTCGTAAAGCGTCTGTGCCATGACTCGCTCCGTATCGGTGGATGGCGCACAGCGTAAGCGCCGCCGATAAATTACTCAAATGAATCTTTTGGATATAATCGATTACCTTTAGGCAGGTCTGATTCTCATGCAAACCGAAGCGATCCGTGCGTTTGTCACGGTCTGTGATCAGGGTTCGTTCCAGGCTGCGGCCGACACGCTTCATCTGAGCCAACCCACCATCAGCAAACGTCTGGCGTCGCTGGAATCACGGCTGGGCCACGAACTGTTCGACCGCGTGGGCCGCGGCGTCGCATTGACCGAGGCCGGCCGGGCCTATCTTCCGCACGCCCGCGAACTGCTTGCGGTCGTGCAGGACGGACGCCGCGCGCTCGACAACCTGCACGCGGAAACGGCGGGCCCCCTGCGCCTGGCCCTGTCACACCATGTTGGGCTGCATCGCATGCCGGAGGTGCTGCGCGCCTATGTCGCCCACCATCCGAACGTGACCCCGGAAATCGTTTTCCAGGACTCCGAAGCCGCCTGTCGCAGCGTGGTCAAGGGCGACTGCGAGCTGGCCGTGATCACCCTGCCCACCCCGTCCCACCCGGGGCTGGTGGAGGACTGCATATGGGATGATCCCATGAGCGTATTCGTCGGCCACGACCATGCCCTGGCCAACGCCAGGCAGGTCGAGATCGCAGACCTGGCGGCCTATCCTGCCGTGTTGCCACCGGTAGACAGTTATACGTACGCCATCATCGTCGCCGCTTTCGGCCCATACGGCCTCACGCTGGCGCCGCGCATGACCAGTCATTATCTGGAAACGCTGCGCATGCTCGCGGGTGTGGGCATCGGCTGGACCGTGTTGCCCACATCGATGCAGCATCCGGAACTGACCCGGCTCGAACTGCCGGGCCTGAATATGGAGCGCCGACTGGGGGCCATTCGCCACCCCCGCCGGAGCCTGTCCAACGCCGCGCGCGCCCTGCTGGCGATGCTCGACGCGCAGCGCGAAGCGGGCGTGAACGTCTAGGGCCTGTCAACACGCATGCCAACCGCCGCGTTGCGGCGCAAAATCGTGCCGGACGACGCGCGTGGCGCTGGCCTGGCTATTCCAGGGCCAAGCAGCGCAACGCCGTAGGCAGGATCCTGGGCGCAATCCCAGCGACGCGCCGGCCGCTCGGCGGTTCGGCCTCACACACGCTGCGCCCGCGTTACCAAGCTTGACCTGCCGATAAGGCAGGCGCGCTGCGCTTGGACGCCTTGCCGCCCCGTCTCTAAAGACTCGAACGCGAACGGCGAGAGGTCGTGCCGAGCGTCCCTAGCTTTCGCGCACGATTCGCCAGCCGCCGTCCTCGCGTACCAGGGTCACGCGCTTGCGTTCGCGGTCTTCGTAGCTGTTGGACTTGTAGTGCTGGTTGAAGCTGGCCTGGGCCCGGTCGTCGCCGAGCAGGCTGACCTGGATGTCGCTGATATCGACCCGAATCCAGGCCGGTCCCTTGACCGCCTGATCGCGCGATTTCGCCCAGGCGGTCAGGCTCGTGCCGTTCTTGGGCTGATAGTTGTCGCTATATGCATTCAGATAGCGGCGCACATCCTGGGCCGCCCAGGCATCCGCCCAGTCCTTGAGCGCTTGTTCGACGGCCTGGCGTGCCTGGGCCTGGCTTTCGGCCTGCATCTGGGCCGGCGCCGAGGCAGGCTCGGCGTTGGCGTTCTGGCCGGCCGTATTCGATGAGGGCTCCGGGCTCGAATCGTCGGCGGACGGCGCCCCGTCAACCGGCGGTGCTTCGCTCACACGCTGGCTGTCGACGCTTTCCGATTGGGGCGCATCGGCAGAGACCGTGTAGTCGATCGCGTCGGGGTCGCCTTCGCGCAGAATCTGCCAGCCGTCGGCGGTTTCCTGCATCAGCAGCGCCTTGCGCTCGCTGTCCTGATAGGTATCCGACTTGTAGCGCTGATTAAACTTGACCAGCGCCTGCTCGCCGCGCCGATCGATCTGGGTATTGCTCAGGGTCACGTCGATACGCGCCGGCGAGCTCACCCGATCGCGCCGCTGCGCGGCCCAGGCCGAGCGGCTCATGCCGTCGGCGGGGACAAAGTCGGGGCTGTACATCGAAAGATAGCCGTCGACATCCTGGGCCGACCAGACGGCGGCCCAGCTTTGCAGCGTGGACTGCGGCGAGCTGGTATCGATATCGACCGGGGCATCGCGCCGTGCGGTGACGTTGGGTACGGCCGGCGGCGTCGGTTTCGAGGCCGAGGCCGAGCCCGCGCTCATGCCACCGCCAATGAATTCGGCCAGCTGCTGGCTCTTGGCACGCGCGATGGCGTTGTCGCTTTCCAACTCGCCCGCACGCGCATAGGCGCCCTGGGCCATGGCGACATAGATATCGCCCAGGTTCTCCTGTGCCGGCCCGTGCTGCGGATTGATTTCAACCGCCTTTTCCAGCGCTGTCTGAGCGCCTTCGAGGTCGTTGTTGCGCGCGCGCAGCACGCCCAGGTTGTTCCAGGCCTCGGCCATTTCCGGGTTGTCGGCCACCAACGCATTGAAAGTATCCAGAGCAGCGGCCGTATCGCCGCTGCGGGCCAACGCCAGGCCCTTCAGAAACCTTGCTTCGGCATTGTTTGGCGACTTCGCCAGTACCGCGTTCAACTGCTCTACCGCGCTCGCATAGTCGTTGCGAGACAAGGCATCGCGTGCGGCGTCCATGTCCGCATGGGCCACCCCGCCCGACAGCGCGGCAACGATAAGGGCCGTGGCGGCCGAGGTCTTGAATCTGATGGTCATGGAAACGAAATCCCCCAAGCGAGTTCTACTGCGTTCGTATTATGCCGTTTAGTGATCGCGTTGCCAGACCAACGCATCAATCAAGCGCGCTCCGAGGCAATGGGCGCCAGACCACTGGCGACATCGGCGTTCTGGGCGCGATGGCGCAGAGCGTGGTCGAGCAGCACCAGCGCCAGCATGGCCTCGGCGATCGGGGTCGCCCGCAGGCCCACGCAGGGGTCGTGGCGACCGGTGGTACGCATCTGCGTGGCCTGGCCCTGCGTGTCGATGGTATCGCCCGGAATGATGATGCTCGAGGTCGGCTTGAGCGCCATGCTCGCGCGGATGGTCTGGCCGCTTGAAATACCGCCCTGAATGCCGCCGGAATGATTGCTGGCAAAGCCCTCGGGCGACATTTCGTCGCGGTGCTGCGAGCCGCGCTGATTGACCACGGCAAACCCGTCGCCGATCTCTACGCCCTTGACCGCGTTGATGCTCATCAGCGCCTTGGCGATCTCGGCATCCAGGCGGTCGAACACCGGCTCGCCCCAGCCCGGCGGCACGCCGGTGGCCACCACATTGATGCGGGCGCCGATGGAGTCGCCGTCCTTGCGCAGCGCATTGATATAGTTTTCCAGTTCTTCGAGGCGCGCCGGTTCGGCACAGAAAAACGGATTGTGGTTGGCGGCGTCGAGATCGTTGCAGGCCAGCTCCAACGGTCCCATTGCAGCCAGATAACCCTGGATACGCACCCCGAAGCGCTCGGCGAGCACCTTGCGGGCGATGGCGCCGGCGGCCACGCGGGTCGCGGTTTCGCGCGCCGACGAGCGGCCACCACCGCGATAGTCGCGGATGCCGTATTTCTGCAGGTAGGCATAGTCGGCGTGATTGGGCCTGAATACGTCCTTGATCTTGGAATAGTCGCGCGATCGCTGGTCGGTGTTCTCGATGATCAGCCCGATCGGCGTGCCGGTGGTCTTGCCTTCGAACACGCCCGACACGATACGGGCGCGATCATCCTCGCGACGCTGGGTCACATAGCGCGACGTGCCCGGCTTGCGCCGGTCCAGATCAGCCTGTAACGCCTCTTCGCTGATTTCGATGCCCGGCGGGCAGCCGTCGACGATGCAGCCGATCGCGGGCCCGTGGCTCTCGCCAAAGGTCGTCACCGTGAATCGTTCGCCCCAGGTATTGCCTGCCATATATCTCTAGCCCGTCGAAAACTATTGTGCGATCTCGCGCTGGGCATCCACCCAGGCATCCAGATCCTGTGCTTCCAGCACGCCGACGCCCAACCCGCCGCGCTCGAGCTCTATCCACGTTATCGGCAGGTCCGGGTAAGTCTGTTCCAGCGCAAAGGCGCTATAGCCCACTTCCAGCACCAGCAGCCCATCTTCGCTGAGATAGTCGCGTGCGTCGAATAAAAGCCGGCTGACCAGCAGCAGATCGTCGCTGTCGCCGTGAAAGGCGAAGCCGGGCTCGTGCCGGTATTCCGGTGCCAGACCGGACCATTCGTCGCGGCTGACGTAGGGCGGGTTGGTTACGATCAGGTCAAAACGCTGCTCGGGCAGGCCGTCGAACAGGTCAGCCTTCACGTATTCCACCTGCGGCCCGATATCGTGCTTGTCGCTATTGATACGTGCGACGGCCAGCGCATCCTCGCTGGCATCGGTGGCCACGACACGGGCCTCGGGAAAGGCCAGCGCACAGGCAATGGCAATAGCGCCGCTGCCGGTACACAAGTCGAGAACGGACAGCGGCTCGCGATGGCCCAGCCAGGGCTGGAACTCCGTTTCGATGAGTTCGGCGATCGGCGAGCGCGGCACGATCACCCGTTCGTCGACATAAAACTCGAGGCCCGCGAACCAGGCCTTATGTGTGATATAGGCTGCGGGCTGGCGGCTGGCGATACGGCGCTCGATAATCTCGATGACCGCATCGCGCTCGGCATGGGTCAGCGTGCTGTCGAGATAGACATCCGGCAGCGATGCATCCAGGCCCAGGGTATCCAGCACCAGATGGGCGGCCTCGTCGACCGCATTGTCGCTGCCGTGACCGAACGCCAGCTCTGCCGCAGCAAAGCGGGATGCGCCCCAGCGAATATAATCCAGCACGCGCGTGAGCGTTGCGGCGATATCGGTGTTGTCGTGATCCGTCATACCGTCTCGTGTGTAGCCTCGGAACATCCCTTACCCGGGCCAACCGGGCAACGGGCAGGTACGCAATCATAGCGGCGCGAAGCGCCGGCCCGCGCAAGGATAAACCACATCCGCCCTTTGCGCGGCGCAGCAGGCCCTGCATAATTCGTCGCGATCGCCCGCCACAGGCCGGCGCTCACGCGCCGGGTCGCGGTTGCGGCTGCAGGCATGGCCCGACGGGCGAAACACCGGCCGCTGCGCCGTGCCTGCGTTGCCTGTGCGATCACCACGCCGCCTGCAGCACTGGTCACACGGCATCTTCGAAGGCGAGCGCCATGCAAGTAGGCACAGCTCGCCTGGAACGCTACGCTGCGCGCATTCACCGATTCACGGTATCTCGAATGGCTTCATCGAACCCGGCAAGCAGCGGTGACCGGCTCTTTGCCGCCCTGCTCTGGCTATTGCCGACCCGCGCGATATCGCGCGCCGCCCATGCCCTGGCGCGGGCACGCCTGCCCTGGCTCAAACAGGCGCTGATCAACGCGTTCATGCGCCTGTATCCCGACATCGACATGCAGGAAGCGGCCCAGCCCGACCCCACGGCCTATTCCAGCTTCAACGCTTTCTTCACGCGCGCGCTGGCCCCCGATGCCCGGCCCATGCCCGACGATCGCGAACGCATCGTATCGCCGGTGGACGGAACGCTCGGCGCCTTCGGCGAGGCCCGCACAGGCATGATCTGCCAGACCAAGGGCATGGCTTACGACCTGCGCACGCTCGTTGGTGGCAGCGAGGCCTGGTCGGCGGCGTTTCTGGGGGGCCACTATGCGACCTTCTATCTCGCCCCTTCGAACTATCATCGCGTGCATATGCCGCTGGACGGCTGCGTACGCGAAATGCGCTACGTGCCGGGCCGGCTGTTCGGGGTCAACCCGCGCTGCGTGCGCGCCATCCCGCGGCTGTTCGCGCGCAACGAACGGCTGGTGACGCTCTACGACACCGCGGTGGGGCCGATGGCGCTGGTGATGGTCGGCGCTTTCATCGTGGGCGGTATTCATACCCGCTGGGCCGGTCAGGTATGCCCGCCGCACCGGCGCACCCCGCGCAACGAAAGCTTTATCGATGCCACCCTGGAAAACGCCTACTACGCCCGTGGCGAGGAAATGGGCCGCTTCTCGATCGGTTCCAGCGTGATCCTGCTGTTCGGGCCCGGCGCACTGGCCTGGGATAGCGCGCTCTCGAACGGCCAGCCGGTCAAGCTCGGCGACTCCATCGCGCGCCTGGGTAACGGCGCCTGAAACATACGCTCTAAAAGTCGATGGTTTTTCGGCTGAACAACGCACGTATGCGAACAGGCCCGCGCCCCTGTTGAACGCCGCACAGCAGTCGGCGTTTGTTTTCTCCGATGGCGCTACAAGCAGCTGACCGGGTCAGCGATCCGGGGGCGGATCATGCCGGCGTCATCGCCGCGGCCAGTCGAAGGCCAGCGCCTCACCGATCGATGCAAAGCCACAGATCAGCGCCAGCAAGCGATCCACGCCCAGAGCCACGCCGGCACTGGGCGGCAGCCCGGCCGCCATCGCGCCCAACAGCCGCTCGTCCAACGCGGTTTCGACCGCGCCGGCCTCGCGGCGCAGGCGCTGTTCCCGCTGCATGCGTTCGCGCGCGATATCAGCGTCGGTGAGTTCCTGGGCGCCGTTGGCAAGTTCCACGCCCTGCCAGAACCATTCGAAGCGACGGGCCACGCCGGGGCGTTCGGCATCGGTGGCCACCAGTACGGCATCTTCGGCGGGGAAATCGATCACGCACTGAGGCCCGTGCTCGCCCAGCGTCGGCTGGACCGCGAGGCTCATGATCAGGTCGAGCCAGAAGGCGCGGTCGTGATCGGCCGCCGCCTCGACCGGCGCAAGCCGCTGCTGGCGTGCCCAGTCGGCAAGCGCGGTCGTGTCGCAGGCAATCGGGTCCAGGCCGGTCACGGCTTCGAATACGACCCGATATTCACAGCGCTGCATGCAGCGCACGCCGGCCACCGTCTCGATCAGGGCGCCGGTCTCGGCAACCAGATCGGCCATGCTTGCCTCGGGCCGATACCACTCGAGCATCCAGAATTCGGGGTTGTGCCAGCGCCCGGCTTCACCGGCCCGGAACACCGGCCCGAGCTGATAGATCGGGCCCATGCCGGCCGCGAGCAGACGTTTGAGCCCGTGCTCGGGCGACGGCACGAGATACCCGCCATCATCGACCTGCATGCTCGCCAGCCCGCGCTCGGCGGGCGCGGCACTGGCAAGCAGCGGCGTGTTCACTTCGAGCACGCCACGCTCGGCCATGAACGCCCGAATATCGCCCAGCAGCCGCGCACGGCGTGCCAGCGTCGCCCCGCTCGCGCTTGGGCGCCAATCGTTCATGCGGGGCCGGTTTGCTCGGGCCGTGCGCGGTCGTCAGCCTTCGTTGGCGCGGGAGACGTATTCGCCCTTGCGGGTGTCGACCTTGAGCGTCTCGCCTTCTTCGATGAACAGCGGCACGCGTACCACGGCCCCGGTTTCCAGGGTGGCCGGCTTGCCGCCGCCGCCGGAGGTGTCACCGCGTACGCCAGGATCGGTTTCGGTCACGGTCAGGGTGACGAAGTTCGGCGGCTCGACCTGCAACGGCGTGCCGTTCCAGAGCGTCACGCTGCAGGTGTCCTGTGCCTTGAGCCACTTGGTCGCGTCGCCCACCGCGGCTTCGCCGGCCTGATACTGTTCGAAGGTGTTCGGCTCCATGAAGTGCCAGAACTCGCCGTCGTGGTAGAGATACTGCAAATCCACGTCCATGACGTCGGCGGCTTCGACGCTGTCGCCCGACTTGAAGGTGCGTTCGATCACGCGGTTGGTCTTGAGGTTGCGGATCTTGACGCGGTTGAACGCCTGGCCCTTGCCGGGTTTGACGAACTCGTTCTCGACGATGGCACAGGGATCGCCATCGAGAATGATCTTGAGCCCGCCCTTGAACTGGTTGGTATTAAAGGTCGCCATAAAAGCTTGTCTGGTTGGTTGAAAACCGCACGCCAAAAAAGGCGCGCCCGGTTGGCGCGGCGCGGACGGCGTTCTACACTGACTGCCATGCATCACGCCAGCGTCGAGCCCCTGCGCGCGCCTGCCCGAAAGCGCGCCAGTCTATCGCAAACCGGTCATGGCTGGCAGCAGGCCATGCGCGAGTCGGTCACCGATATCCATACCCTGCTCGATCTGCTCGCGCTCGACGACACCGCACGCGCCGCGTTCGCCCACGTACGCACCGGCTTCCCGCTGCGTGTGCCTCGCAGTTATATCGCGCGCATGCGCCGTGGCGATATCAACGACCCGCTGCTACGCCAGGTTCTGCCCGTCGAGGCCGAGAACGCCGATGTCGCCGGTTTCTCCATGGACGCCGTGGGCGATCACGCCAGCGCTCTGGGCGATGGCGTACTGCATAAATACCACGGCCGTGCGCTGCTGGTGACCACGGGCGCCTGCGCGGTCCACTGTCGCTACTGCTTCCGACGCCATTTCGACTATGCGAACCAGCACGCAGGCGCCCGTCAGGGCGACGCCGCGCTGGCCCATGTCGCAGCCGACCCGAGCATCAACGAAGTCATTCTGTCCGGCGGCGATCCGCTATCGCTGAGCAATGCCCGGCTCGAGGCGCTGGGCGAATCGCTGGACGCGATCGAACATGTCAGCCGGATTCGTATTCATACCCGCACCGCGGTGGTATTGCCCGAACGCATCGATGCCGGCCTGATCGACTGGGTGGCCCGACGCCGCCAGCAATGCGTGATCGTCATCCATGCCAACCATGCCCAGGAGCTCGACGACGATGTCGCCGCGCGCCTGGCAGCGCTGCGCGAGGCCGGCGCGACGCTGCTCAATCAAGCGGTTCTGCTCAAGAACGTCAACGATGATGTCGATACATTGATAGAACTCAGTGAACGGCTCTTTGCACTGGGCGTAATGCCGTACTATCTGCACATGCTCGATCGAGTTGCCGGCAGCGCCCATTTCGAAGTGGCCGATGCGCAGGCACGCGCGCTCATCAACCGTGTGGCCGCGCGCCTGCCCGGTTATCTGGTGCCCCGGTTGGCACGAGAGAGTGCTGGCGATGCGGCCAAGCAGGTATTGGGCCACGATGCCGGCGCGAGCAGCGCGCATAGGCGATGATCTCAAGGGGGAAGGATTGAACCAGCACACAACGGCCTCACAGCCCGGTACCGGGGTTGGCAAGACCCTGGCGATCCTCGCGGTCACGGCGGACGACACCGTCTTCGAGCGCGTGCGTGACGTGCTCGAAGACAGCGACGATCCGGTAGACCTGGTTCGCGCCGAGGACCCGACACAGCTGGGCGAGCAAGACGCCATATCCGGCGTTGCCGTGGTTGCCCTGCACTGCCATGCCGATGATTCGCGCGCACGCCGCGAGCTTGGGCTCGTACACGGCCTGGCAGGCGTCGCGCCGATCCTGGTGCTCGACAACGCCGATGCGGGCGTCGACGCCAGCACCGCGCGCGAGGACGGCGCCTGGGATATGGTCGCGACGGCCGATCGCGAGCTGCTGCGCCTGCGCCTGCGCCAGGCCCTGGAAGTCGGACGTGTGCGTGTCGAGCTGCAAGACGCCGCACAGCGCCTGAACCAGACGCAGCGCCGCCTCGACGTGCTGCTCAGCCACGGGCAGGACGCCCGCGCGACCCTCGTCGGCCAGCGCGTGGCCGAGCCCAGCCCAGCCTTCGCGCGCCTGATCGGCGTCAAGGATATCGAAAGCGCGCGCGGCATCGACCTGCTCGATCGCGTGGCGCCACACGATCGCAGCCGCTTCTCCGAGGCACTCGACCAGGTCGCCACCCAGCAGTCGGATGCATCGCTGGTATTCGACCTGACCACCCACCTCAATCATCGCCAGAGCGTACGCGCCTTGCTGACCCCGGGCGTCGCCGAAAAAAGCGACGAGCGGCGAACCAACGTGGTGCTGCAACTCGTCGACAGTGAAAACGGCGCCGGCGACGGCAGCCGCGGGCCGGCGCTCGACGGGCGCATGGCCCTGCACTCGGTGCTGTCGCAGACCGTCAGCCGAGCCAAGGAATACGTGCTGGGTATGGTTTTTGTGGCCGTCGACGAGGTGGCCGGGCTGCAGGATCAGTACGGCCTCGCCGAAAGCGATCTG
This sequence comes from Salinisphaera sp. C84B14, assembly GCF_040361435.1. NCBI lineage: Bacteria > Pseudomonadati > Pseudomonadota > Gammaproteobacteria > Salinisphaerales > Salinisphaeraceae > Salinisphaera > Salinisphaera sp. C84B14. The sequence goes on from NZ_APNL01000003.1 coordinate 119,017, forward strand.
CTGCTGCAGGAAGTCGGGCTCTACCTCATCCAGGCCCTGCGCGGCGAAGATCGCGTATTCCGGTTTGCTGCCGGCGAATACGTAATGATCGTCGAACGGCATTCCGCAAACGAAATCGAGGAATTCGCCCAGAGCCTGCAAGGCGCGTTGGCCGAGGAAGCCTTCGGCGACGAACATCAGAGCGCTGCGCTGACCGCGAGTCTGGCCTACTGTGTGCTATCCGGCGGCTCCTCGCAGAACGACGCCCATCTGCAGCGGCTTATGAACGCCGCCTACGAACTACGCGAGCAAGGTGGCAACGCCTGCCGCAAATGCACGGTCGACAGCCCCGCGGATGCCAGCGCCGGCGCGCATGACGTCTGGGTACAGCGCCTGCGCGACGGGCTCGACCAGGATCGCTTCAGCCTTGCCTATCAGGGTGTCACCAGCCTTGCAGGCGATAGCCAGCCTTACTTCGACGTGCTGCTGCGCTATGTGGACGACCGCGGCGCGCTCGTGCGCCCGGGCGAATTCCTGCCCGCCGCCGAGCACGCGCAAATGATGCCGGATATCGACCGCTGGGTCGTACAGCGGGCCATCGACGTTATCTGGCAGCAAAAAGCCAAGAACACCGAAATCATCCTGTTCGTGAAACTCTCGCCCGCCACGATCGAAGCCGGCGACACCTTCACCCAGTGGCTGGCGCAGGCGATCGAGCAGCGGCCGATTGACCCGAGTGCGCTGATTTTCAGCTTTCGCGAAGACGACGTCCGCAGCAATAGCCGGGCAAGCGGGCAGCTCGCACAGGCCCTGGCCGACGCCGGTTATCGGGTCGCGCTGACCCACTACGGCAGCACGCCGAAAGCCGTCCAGATACTCGACCGGATGCCGGCCCACTTCATCAAGCTTGCGCCGGACTTCGCGCGCCAGATTCTCGGCCGCGAACAGGACGAGCGGCTTGCCCATATCATTGCCAGTGCGCGCGAGCGCGGAATCCCGCTGATCGCCGAACAGATCGAGGACGCCAACAGCATGGCGCGCCTCTGGCAAGCCGGTATCAACTACGTGCAGGGCCACTTTATCCAGGAGCCCGACACCGAGGCGCTGGCCGACGACACGGCCGCGCCCACGCTGTAGGGAACCTCTGATCTATTCATCCACGGCCGCGTTTGAGTCCCAAAAGGCCGCGATACAAGGCGCATGGCGCCGCGTCATAGCCAATCTATGACCCAGCCATGCAACGCCGTAGCGCGGCCTTTTGGGCCAAACCGCTTAGCGGCCGGGCTTTTGCGCGCGCCTGAGCGGCGTTGCCGCTCGCTTATTTGCATTCAGCAAACGACGCTCGCGGCGTCTTGCCAGACGCGCGCAAAAGACACCGGCGCGACCGTAGATGAATAGATCAGAGGTTCCATAGAACCGACGCGCCACGCGACACCCGGGCGCATGGCGCGCCGTTTCAGCCGCCGGGCGTGCGCGGCATCACCCAGCTCGGGGCTTCGAGCTGGCTCAGGCGCGCTGTGCCTTTGCCCCTTCGAGCGCGGCAATACGCTCTTCCAGCGGCGGATGGGTCATGAAATAGCGCTTGATGCCGAGCGCCTTCTTGCCCGAGATACCCAGCGCCTGCATCTGATCGGGTAGCTCGGTGGCAATGCTGCCGGCCTGCAACCGGCGCAGCGCGCCGATCATCTTCGTGCGGCCGGCCAGATGGGCACCGCCGGCGTCGGCGGCGAATTCTCGCCGACGCGAAAACCAGAACACGATCATGCTGGCGAGCACGCCCAGCACCATTTCCGCAAAGATCACGGTCACGAAATAACCAATTCCGTGGCCGCGTTCGTTGCGCAGCACCATACGGTCGACAATATGTCCGATCACATGGGCGAAGAAGAACACGAACGTGTTGACCACGCCCTGGATCAGCGACAGCGTGACCATGTCGCCGTTGGCGATATGGCTGACCTCGTGGCCGATCACGGCCTCGGCCTCGTCCTGGCTCATCTGCCGCAGCAGGCCGGTCGAGACGGCCACCAGCGCGCTATTGCGACTCATGCCGGTTGCGAAAGCGTTCATGTCCGGCGAGTCGTAGATGGCAACTTCCGGCATGCCGATCCCTGCTTGGCGGGCCTGACGGGTCACCGTGGCTACAAGCCAGCTTTCCATCGCGTTCGACGGCTGCTCGATCACCTGGGCGCCGGTCATGCGCTTGGCCATGAACTTCGACATGGCCAGCGAAATGAGGGAACCGCCCATGCCGAACACGGCAGCAAAGATCAGCAGCGACGGAATATCGAGGTCGACGCCGTTGGCAGCAAGCAGACTGGTAACGCCAAACAGCTGAAGAATGACCGTCAGCACCAGCATGATGGCGATGTTGGTCAGTAAAAACAGCGCGATACGTTTCATCGATCAATCTACGGTTGCGGGTATATCGGTTTAGATGGCGTAGTCGCGAATTGGTTTCAAGACAGGCCCGCGCGTTTATTTCTCATCGGTCGAGCGCATCCTGTGCGGTCGTCGAGGCCGGACTCGATGGTGTACGAAACTCGGCTGGCTGCGCTCAAGCAAGCAGCTTGTCGCCGATGAACGCAAAGACACGCTCATAGGGCAACTGTCCGCAGATCAACACAGATCTGGACAGGGTATCGAACGGCGGCGGGTTTGCGCGGTGTCCGAGCCGTGCGCGAGCGCCGACTTCGCTCGCCGCTTTTAATCTGCGTGAATCCGCGTCGATCTGCGGCCCCTTCTTGAAAGAACGCAGACTATCGCGTGAAGCCATGGCAGCCCAAACGGCGTCGCCGGAAGTGCGTCGGAGCGGTGCGCCATGTCGGACTCGCCTATATCGCCCCGCGCTCCTTCATTCGCGATTATTCGCGTCATTTGCGGCCTGAATCGTCTCACCGGTAGCCGACAACGGCCGGGCGCCGGCTCAGTCTTCCACCTTCACCGCCTGTACCTGGGTGAAGCCTCGCGGCAGGCGTTTGCCGCGCGAGGCCCGTGGACCGCGATAGGTATCCCGCTCGCCGCCCTTGAGCGTCATGTGACGCTTGCCGCTGTAGATGGTGAGCGCGGCGCTGGCGGGCAATGCCGCGACCGCTACCACCGTCTCATCCTTGTTGAGCGAGATCAGCTTGTTGCCCTTGCCCTTGGCCAGCGCCGGCAGTTCGCCGACCGGCAGGCACAGCAGCTGCCCGGAACTGGTGACAACGCACACCTCGGGGTCGTCGCCCCAAACCGGCGCCGGGGCCAGCGCATCGGCGCTCTTGCCCACCGACAGCGCCGCCTTGCCGCTCTTGTTGCGGCTGCTGATCTCGCCGAGCGTGGTTGCGAAGGCATTGCCCGCCGAGCTGGCCAGCACACAGCGCGTGTCTTCGTCGCCCAGGATCACGCCGACAAAGCGCGCGCCGTCGGCCGGATTGAGACTGCCCGTCAGCGGTTCGCCCTGCCCGCGTGCCGAGGGCAAGCGGTGCGCGGCCAGCGTATAGCTGCGCCCGGTGGAATCGAGCACGATCAAGGTCTGATTACTGCGCCCGGGCGCATGGGTAAGGTAGTCGTCGCCGCTGCGAAAGCTCAGACCCGCGGCATCCACGTCGTGCCCCTTGGCGGCACGAATCCAGCCCTGACGCGACAGCACCACGGTGATCGGCTCGCTGGGCAGCAGGTCGGCTTCGGACAGGGCCTTGGCCTGGTCGCGTTCGACCAGGCGGCTGCGCCGCGCGTCGCCGTACTTCTCGGCGTCGGCCATGATCTCGTCGCCGATGAGCTTATCCAGCTTCTTGCGCGATCCCAGGATCGCCTCCAGGGACTGGCGCTCGGCTTCGAGTTCTTCCTGCTCGCCGCGGATCTTGAACTCTTCGAGCTTCATGAGATGACGCAGGCGCAGATCCAGAACCGCATCGGTCTGGGTGCCGGTGAGCCCGAAGCGCTCCATCATCACCGGCTTGGGCTCGTCCTCGGTGCGAATGATATGAATGACTTCGTCGATGTTCAGGTAGGCCGTGAGCAGGCCTTCCAGGATATGCAGCCGATCGAGCACCGCATCGAGGCGATGTTCCAGCCGGCGCGTAACCGTCTGGCGCCGATAGGTCAGCCACTCGGTAAGAATTTCCTGCAGATTCTTGACCCGCGGCGCGCCATCCAGCCCGATGACGTTGAGATTGACGCGAATGCCCTTTTCCAGCCCGGTGGTGGCAAACAGATGCGCCATGAGCGCTTCGGTATCCACCCGGTTGCTGCGCGGCACGATGATCAGGCGGGTCGGGTTCTCGTGGTCGGACTCGTCGCGCAGATCCGACACCATCGGCAGCTTCTTGGCCGCCATCTGGCCGGCGATCTGTTCGAGCACGCGCGCGCCGGAGGTCTGGTAGGGCAAGGCATCGATCACGATCTCGCCGTTTTCGAGGGTATAGGTCGCGCGCAGGCGCACGATGCCGTTGCCCTTCGCATAGAGCTCGCGAATTTCCTCGGCGGGGGTGATGATCTCGGCCCCGGTGGGGAAATCGGGCGCCGGCAGATATTCACATAGCGCGTCGAGATCGGCCTCGGGGTTATGCAGCAGGTGAACCGTGGCCTCGGCCACCTCGCGCAGGTTGTGCGGCGGAATATCGGTGGCCATACCCACGGCAATGCCGGTGCCGCCGTTCAACAGCACATTGGGCAGGCGCGCCGGCAGGGTTACCGGCTCGTTGAGGGTGCCGTCGAAGTTGGGCTGCCAGTCGACGGTGCCCTGCCCCAGTTCGGAGAGCAGCGTGGCCGCATAGCCGGTCAGCCGGGATTCGGTATAGCGCATGGCCGCGAACGATTTCGGATCGTCCGCGGTGCCCCAGTTGCCGTGGCCATCAACCAGCGGATACCGGTAGGAAAACGGCTGGGCCATGATCACCATGGCTTCGTAGCAGGCCGAATCGCCGTGCGGGTGGAACTTGCCGATGACGTCGCCGACCGTACGTGCGGCCTTCTTCGGCTTCGAAGCCGCCGACAGGCCCAGCTCGGACATGGCATAGACGATACGCCGCTGTACCGGCTTGAGGCCGTCGCCCACATGCGGCAACGCCCGGTCGAGAATGACGTACATCGCATAGTCGAGATACGCCTTCTCGGCGAAGGTGCGCAGCGGCTGGCGCTCGCTTTCGTGTTCTAGAGTCGTGGCCATCGGTTGTCGTGCTATTCAGATCAGGAAGAAAAGCGATCCGCAGATTACGCAGATTGCGCGGACGGGATTATCAATCCGGCATCAAAACAGCCGACTATGTCAGCCGTTCTGATGCCGTTGAAAAATGAACGCCGGCGCCCGTACTGCGTTTAAGGAAACTCTGCATAACCTGTCACGGTCGCGCCGGCGTGCTTTGCGCGTGATTGACAAGGAAGTGAGAGCGTAGCGTGCTCGTTGCACGGTAGCGAACACTGACGCCGATCAAGCGCGCGCAAAGCCCCGGCCCGCAAGGGGTTCGGCCTCACAGACGCCGCGGCTGCGTTGCCGAGCTTGACCTGCCAGAAAGGCAGGCGCTGCGCCCGGACGCCTTGCCGCACCGCCTGTGAGGACTCGAACGCGATCCGCGAGAGGTTTATGCAGAGCTTCCTTAACTGTCTTGAACGCGGCGAGCGCACCACTAAACCTCGGCCTCGTGGCCGCGGGCTTCGAGCCAGCCACGGCGGTCGGCGGCGCGCTTTTTGGCCAGCAGCATATCCATGAGTTCGTCGACTTCGGTATCCGGCATGCCGTCTTCGTCGATCGACAGCTGTACCAGCCGGCGCGTATCCGGCGCCATGGTGGTTTCGCGCAGCTGCAGCGCGCTCATCTCACCCAGGCCCTTGAAGCGGGTGACGCTGATCTTGCGTTTCTTCTTTTCGTTTTCCAGGCGACGCAGGATCACGTCTCGCTCATCGCGATCCAGCGCATAGAACACTTCCTTTCCCGCATCGATCCGAAACAGCGGCGGCATGGCCACGAATACATGACCATGCTCGACCAGCGGGCGGAAATGCTTGACGAACAACGCACACAGCAGCGTTGCGATATGCAGCCCGTCTGAATCGGCATCGGCGAGGATGCAGACCTTGTGATAGCGCAGGCGGTCGAAGTTGTCGCTGGACGGATCCAGCCCCAGCGCTACCGAAATATCGTGGATTTCGTTCGAGGCCATGATATCCGCCGGCTCGACTTCCCAGGAATTGAGAATCTTGCCGCGTAGCGGCATCACTGCCTGAAAGTTGCGGTCGCGCGCCTGCTTGGCGCTGCCGCCGGCGGAATCGCCTTCCACCAGAAACAGTTCGGATCGCGACGGATCGTCGGTCACACAGTCGGTAAGCTTGCCCGGCAAGGCCGGCCCGGCCGTTACCCGCTTGCGTTTGACCTTCTTGGCGCTGCGCGCACGGGCCTGGGCGTTGCCGATGATCTGGGCCGCCAGCAGTTCGCCGGTTTCCGCGTGTCGATTGAGCCACAGCGAAAACGCGTCCTTGACCGCGTTGGACACGAAGCCGCTGATATCGCGCGAGGACAGCCGTTCCTTGGTCTGGCCCGAAAACTGCGGCTCGTTCATCTTCACCGACAGCACGTAGGTACAGCCGGACCAGACGTCCTCCGGTGCGATCTTGACCCCGCGCGGCAAGAGATTTCGAAACTCGCAGAACTCGCGCACCGCTTCGGTCAGGCCGGTGCGCAGACCGTTGACGTGGGTGCCGCCCGAGGCCGTGGGAATGAGGTTGACATAGCTTTCGGCCACGCCGTCCACGCCGGGCTGGTCGGGCGCGAGCCAGGTCAGCGCCCAGTCGACGGTCTGGCTGCCGCCGTCTTCGCCGCCGGTAAACGCCGGCGTGATCACGCAGTCGATATCCTGCAGCGCATCGGCCATGTAATCGGCCAGCCCGTCGGCGTACTGCCAGGTGATGTCTTCCTGGGCTGCCTCGTCGACAAAATGCACCTTGAGGTTCGGGCACAGCACTGCCTTGGCCCGCAGCAAATGCTTCAGGCGCGCGGTGGCAAAGCGTGGGCTGTCGAAATACTGCGGGTCGGGATCGAAATGCAGCTTGGTGCCGGTCTTGTTCTTGGCACAGGAGCCGATTTCGGTGAGCGGGCTTTCCAGCTCGCCGCCGGCAAACCGCATCTCGTAGTGGGTGCCGCCGCGCCAGACCTGGGCCACCAGCGAGGTCGACAGCGCATTGACCACCGATACACCCACGCCGTGCAGGCCGCCCGAGAACTGATACTGCTTGTTCGAGAACTTTCCGCCCGCATGCAGGCGGGTGAGAATCAGCTCGATGCCCGGCACACCCTGTTCGGGGTGCACGTCGACCGGCATGCCGCGACCGTTGTCGGTCACCGACAAGGACCCGTCGGCATGCAGAACCACATCAATTTCGGTGGCATGCCCGGCCAGCGCCTCGTCCACGCTGTTGTCAATGACTTCCTGGGCCAGGTGATTCGGCCGGGCGGTATCCGTGAACATGCCCGGACGTTTGCGCACCGGATCCAGCCCGGACAGTACTTCGATATCGGCAGCGTCGTAGCGGCTGGCCATGAGCCCTCGTCTTGCTTGAGATGGGCGGTTCGTGGCGCCCGGCTGGGGCATGAACCGCGTTCAGCGAATGCGCGGCACGTTAAGCCAAGGCGGGCACGCTGGCAATAGACACTGACGCCGCCGACTTCTGGCGCTAGACTGTCGGATTGACCGCTACTCCAACTTCAGCCCAGGCAGACGTCATGGCAAAAACCGATGCGCCCGCAACCGAAAACGACGACAGCCAGCCCCGGCTGGCCGCGTTCGAAGAATCGGTAACCGAGCTCGAAGGCTTGGTCGAAGCATTGGAAAGCGGCGACGTATCGCTCGAGCAGGCGCTGGCGAAGTTCGAACGCGGGGTCGTTCTGGCACGCCAATGCCAGCACACGCTCAAGCATGCCGAACTGCGCGTCGATCAACTGCTGGCCGAAGGCGATAACGCAGACGTCGCCGACTTCGACCCGCCGGCCGACACCGATACCAGCGATTAGGGCCTGTCGTCACGGGATATTCCATCGCATTGCCCGTGGCTTGCTCGACACGACCGGCACGGGCAACCCCCAACGAATAACGATCGGTCGGCGGCCTATCTCGCGACGATAGGCCCTGGTAAACCGTCCTTGCCTAACGCATGCGCGCGTGTATCTGTGCGCCGTGCACTTCGGTTTCGTCATCGTCCTGGGCACTGAAAACATGCACGGCGCCCTTGCCGCTGAGCTTGACCGAATACAGCGCGCGATCCGCGTTGTGCATCAGGCGGTCGGCGTTCTTGCCGTGCGCCGGATAGAACGCCAGGCCAATACTCACACCCACGCGGATATCGCCGGAGCCGCCGGCACAGGGCAAGGAGATGGGCCCGCTCAGCTGCGCTTGCAACGCCTCGCAGATGGCGATACAGGCATCCTGATTATCGATGTCTTCGAGGATGAGCGCGAACTCGTCGCCGCCAAAGCGTGCCACCGTGTCGGTCTGACGGGTGTTTTCGCTGAGCCGATCGGCGATCGTTTGCAGGGTGATATCGCCCACGCCGTGGCCGAACTCGTCGTTGACGGGTTTGAACCCGTCCAGATCCATGTATCCGAGCGCGAACATGCCGCCGTTACGCCGCGCGCGCTGCATGCTGGTGGCCAGGCGATCGAGAAACAGCAGCCGGTTCGGCAAACCGGTCAAGGCATCGTGTGTTGCCAGCTGCTGGGCGCGATCCTCGGCGCGTCGCCGTTCTTCGATTTCGCGTTCGAGCTGGCTGTTGCGCTCGTCGAGTTCGGCCAGGGCTTTCTTGAGCGCGCGCCGGCTTTCATAGAGCTCGATGAAGTTGCGCACCTTGGCCGACAACAGCGACGGGTTGAGCGGTTTGGTGATGTAATCGACCGCGCCCACGTCGTAGCCCTTGAGCCGGTCCATGTCGTCGGTCGCGCCTGCGGTGACGAAAATGATCGGCGTGTGCTGGGTCGACTCTTCGCCGTGCAGCAGCTCGGCGACTTCCATGCCGTCCATGCCCGGCATTTGTACATCGAGCAGAATCAGCGCGAACTCGGTTTCGATACAGGCGGCCAGCGCGCCATTACCGCTGTCGGCTTCGACAACGTCGACATCGAGCGTCGCCAGCACCCGGCGCATGGCCAAGCGATTGGCGTACAGATCATCCACAACCAGGATGCGCGGGCGTGGTTGCTCGGGTGGACTATCGACAATCGGCATCATGCTATTACCGTGCAAGCCGTGAAATTACCCGCACTGCCTCTATGAGCTGGCTGGGCGTGTGCTGTCGATCGGGCTCGAACAGCCTGAGCGCGGCACGCGGCATATCAGGCGCGCTCGCCGTATCGGGGCTCTGGACGATGGTCAGCCCGCCCAGGCGATGAATCGCCCTCAGGCCCGCCGCCCCGTCGGCGTTGGCCCCAGAAAGCAGTATGCCGACCAGATGCCGCCGATATGTATCGGCCATCGCTTCGAATAATACATCGATACTCGGCCGTGCATACTGAATTCTCGGGCCGGCACACAGTGCGAACGTGGCCGTGCGTTCAACCAGCAGATGATAGCCGCCGCTGGCGACGTGTACCCGGTTCGCGGCCACGGCCGTGCCCTCGCCGGCTTCGACCACCGGCAACGTGGTATGTCGCCCGAGCACCTCGCAGAGCTCGTCCAGGTCGCGGCTGGCGGTGTGCAGACAAATCACGACCGCCAGGCGCGTGGATGCTTCCAGCCCTTCGAGCAGCCGGCAGACCACTTCGAGACTGCCCGCCGAGCCGCCAATCACCAGGGCCGCGTAATCGGCATCGCTCATGCCCAGTCCCGCTTGAGTCGGTAGATTCGTTCGTTGGCGCTGACCAGCTCGAAACGCTCGGCCGCGGGAGAGCTCGGACTCAAGGCCTCCTTGTTACCCAGCACCAGGAAGCCGCCACGCACCAGGCTGTCCGCGAACAGCGTCAGAACCCGGTCCTTGAGCGGCTGCGTGAAATAGATAAGCACATTGCGACACATGATCAGCTGGGCTTCGGCGAATACGCCGTCGGTGACCAGGTTGTGATGGGCGAATACCACCTTTTCCAGCAGCTCTCGCCGCATTCGAATGAGGTTGTAGCGAGCATGGTAGTAGTCCGACAGCCGCGCCGTGCCGCCCGAGGCCAGATAATTGCTGCGATATTCGCCCAGATTCTGACGGTTGAAGATGCCTTCGGCAGCGCGCTCGAGCGCATAATCGTTGAAATCCGTGGCATAAATCTGGGAACGCTGGGTCAACCCCGCCTCGGCGAGCATGATGGCAAGCGAATAGACCTCTTCACCGTAGGCACAGCCGGCCAGCCAGATATTGATCCGCGGCCAGGACGCAAGCATGGGCAACACCTCGCTGCGCATGGCCTGAAACACCTCCGGGTCGCGAAACAGCGACGAAACCGGCACCGACAGATGCGACACGATCTCGCGTACCAGCGCCGGCTCGTAGAGCGTGCTCGGAATCAGATCGCCCACCCGCTCCACGCCGAGCTTGCGTGCCAGTTCTTGGGCGCGCCGTTTGAGCGAAGCCCGCGAGTACTCCGAGAAGTCGTAGCCGTGCCGTAGTTTCAGCGCGTGGATAAACGCTTCGAGCGCTATGTCTTCTGCTTCGAGTGCCTGTTCGGCTTCGGAATCCCTGGGTTTGACCATGAGCTACAGCACTTGCCCCATAAGGGCCAGCAGGGCCTGAATGTCGAGCGGTTTGGGAAGATACTCGGTGGCACCGGCCTCGATACAACGTTCGCGATCGCCCGGCATCGCCTTGGCCGTGAGCGCAATAATCGGCAGGGTTTCGTATTCGTCCATGGCACGAATACGGCGGATCGTTTCATAGCCGTCCATGCCGGGCATCATGATATCCATGAGTACGATGCTGATTTGCGGGTTCGCCGACAGCTGGTCGAGTGCCTTGAACCCGTCGCTGGCCATGAGCACCTTCAACCCCTTTTCGCGCAGCGCACGCGACAGAGCGAAGGTGTTGCGCATATCGTCGTCGACCAGCAGCGCGGTCTGACCGGCCAGATCCGAGGACACGGCGCTTTGCTCTTCGGCGGCGGCTTCGAGCACGGCGGGCGCGGTGGTACTGCGACGTTCACGCAACTGATGGAAGAATAGCGACACTTCGTCGAGCAATCGCTCCTGGGCCCGTGAGCCCTTGATTACGATGCTGTCGGTATGTACCCGCAGGCGCCGGGTTTCCTCTTCGGAAAGCTCGCGCGCCGAATAGACAACGACAGGCGGGGCCTCGTCGCGCTGCGCGATCTGCTCGAGCAGCTCGAAGCCGCTGATGTCCGGCAGGCTCAGATCGAGCACCACACAGTCGAATTCCTCGGCATCCAGGCGCTCGATCGCCTCGGCGCCGTTGACCACGGCGCTGATATCGACGCTCTCGGCGCGCAACAGATGCGAGATCGCGGTATGCGCATCGCGATCGTCGTCGATGACAAGCACGCGCCGCGCCTCCCGCCCGATGAGTACCTCGGCGCGGGCGAAAAGGGTTTCCAGATCCTCCTTGGACACGGGTTTGCGCAGATAGCCCACCGCCCCCGCTTTTTGCGAATAGCCGGTGTCGTCGGCCGCCGACACGATATGCACGGGAATATCGCGGGTACGCTCGTTCGCCTTGAGCCGATCCAGTACCGCCCAGCCGTCGAGCCCGCCGGGCAGGCCCAGATCCAGCACGATGGCATCGGGCAACTGCTGGCGCACCATGTCCAGCCCCTGCTCGCCATTGGGCGCGATGCTGCATTCGAAACCGCGTGCCTGCGCGGCCTGGGCCACGATTCTGGCAAAGGTCGCGTCGTCGTCGATGATCAACACATGCGGGCGCCCCGAACGCGGACTCGCGCTGCTGGACAGCGCCCGGGCCGCGGTCAAGTTGGTCTGTTCGTCCACACGTCGGGTGAGCGGCTTGTCGCTGACCCTGGGCGATATCTCGATATCGGCATCCAGCACGCGCCGGACATAGATCGAGAAACGACTGCCCGCACCCAGCTCGCTTTGTACGTCGATTTCGCCGCCCAGCAGACGTGCGAGTTCGCGCGATATCGACAGGCCCAGGCCCGTACCGCCGTAGGTGCGACTGGTACTCGCGTCCACCTGTTCGAAGGCCTGGAATATCTGTTCGAGACGATTTTCCGGAATGCCAATGCCCTCGTCGATAATATGAACGGCGAGCGCATTCTCGTGGGTGAGCCCCTCGGTCCGGAACACGGTATCGTCCGCGGGGACAACGACCTCCACCCGCACCGTGCCCCGTTCGGTGAACTTGATGGCATTACTCACCAGGTTGCGTATCACCTGATCGAGCTTGCCGGCATCGGTCACCAGGGTATCGGGCACGCCCACACCGACATGCACCTCGAAGGCAATCCCCTTGTTCTGGGCGACATGGCCAAAATCGCGCTCGATACGGCGCACGACGCCGTCCACTTCCGTACGTTCCGGCGTGACCGCCATCTTGCCGGCCTCGATCTTCGACAGATCGAGAATATCGTTGATCAGACGCAGCAAGCCGGTACCGGACTCGTGGATGATCGCAGCGGCCTCGGCCTCTTCTTCATCGAGATGCCCCGCGCTGTTATCCGCCAGGCTGCGCGAAAGAATAAGAAGGCTGTTGAGCGGCGTACGCAGCTCGTGGGACATGTTGGCCAGAAAATCCGACTTGTATTGGCTGGTTCGGGCGAGCGCCTCGGCACGGCGCTTGGTTTCCGAGTGCAGCCGCGCCAGTTCCTGCTGCTGTTTGCGCATGAGCTCCTGACGCTGGCGAAGTTCCTCGTTGGTGGCCTGGAGTTCGTCGGATTGAACCTTGAGCTCTTCTTCCGAGGCGCGCAGCTCCTCGGACTGGGCATTGAGCTCCTCGCTTTGCATGCGCAGTTCGCTGTTCGCGTTCTTGAGCTCTTCCTGGCGATCGCGCAGGCGCTGTTCGGACTCTTTCAGCGCCTCGGTCTGTGCCCGGCTCTGTTCGAGCAGCTCGACCGCGCGCCGCGTGCGCGCCAGGGAAAGCAGGCCGAGCCCAACGCTCGGCATAAGCGTATTCAGAAGCTCCTGCTGGGCTTCGGTCGGCGTCTTGAGCATGCCCAGCTCGAGCACACCGAGGATACCGCCGCCCGCTTTCGCAGGCGCGATCAACAACACCTCCGGCGTGAGCTCACCCAGCCCGGAACGTACGCTTAGATAGTTAGTCGGCACATCGGTGAGCAGTATCTGCTCGCCGCTGTCGATCACCTGCCCTACCAGCCCCTCGCCGGCTTCGAAGGTCTGGGCTACGTCGCGGCTGTAGCCATAGCTCGCGGCCAGCGCGAAAACATCGTCCCGGTCATTGCCGGCGACCGGCGTGAACAGCGCCGCATAGCCGGCCCCGAACAGCGGGGCCAGTTCTTCGAGAAGACGTTTGCCCACTTCCTGCTCGGACTTGCATTTCTGCAACGCCACGGTGATTTGCGAACGATGATCGCGAATCCAGGCCTGGCTATCCTGTTCGATGATGATCTGGCGGAACTTTTCGAGCGCGTTCGCGACTTCGCCGATTTCGTCTTTGCGTTCACGAAAGTGCACGTGCAGGGTGCGCTCGCCCTCGGCAAGCCGGGTGGTCATCTTGGCGAGTACGCTCAACGGCCGGGTCACGCGCCGCACGATTGCACGGACCATGAACAGCCCGGTCAGCAGGCCGAACAACAGCACGCCGAACAACAGCCAGCGTGCGCGCTCCTGGCGGTAATCGATCAACGCCACGCTGCGATCGAGTTCGTTTTGCACCTGGAACCGAAACTGATTGAGGTTGTGGCGCAGTGCGTCGGTCAGTTCGATGCCGCGTCCCTGGCTGAGCTCTCGCCGTGCCGTGGCCAGGTTACCCGCGGCCACTTCGTCGACCACCGGCACGATCACATCGGCATGCCATTGCTGCTGCAGACGCTCGATGGCACTGAGGCGGCGTCGCTGGAGCGCCGACTCGTCGCTATAGGCGTAAAGGCTGTCCAAGGCCACTTCGAACTGGGCGGTCATCCGTTCGATGGTTTCCACGAACTGGCGGTCGCCGGAAAGCGCATAGCCACGTAGCGCACTCTGACTCTGGGTCACGGCTTCGTCGAGCTCTGCGGTGCGGGTAAGCGTACTGGCCACGTCGTCGGACAGAGCCCGCGCAGAGCGCACGTTTTCGGCAGAAAACAAACTGACTACACAAGCCGTGCCGAACAGGAGAAGCAGGCATACGACCGAGCCGATCAGGCCCTGTCGTATCGACAGCTGACGCCAAAAAGCCTCCGAGCTTTTCGCCATTTTTTCCGTGTTAGGCATTGATTGTTCTACTCATACACGCGCGTGCGCACGCGCGAAAAACGTGTCGTCATCAGTGGACTTCGCAGCGATCGAAGTTCAGCCGTATCGGGCCACGATCCCGCCAGCGTGCCGCATAGCGCGCCGGATTGCATGCCAGCGCCTGCAAACCGAAGCGAGAGCGCGGCGCCGGACTGCTTTCCATGCGCGCCCGAGCGGTCGCCGCCAGGGCCGGGAACAATTCCAGACCGGTGCGCGCTTCGATGGTGGCGATGGCGACGACGAACTCATCGAGCGGCTCGTCGCCGCGTACGGCCTGGGGCACCACAAATGCCATGGCCTGCCAGCGGCCGTGGTCGTCGCGCGCCACCCAGATACGAAAGAAAGCCGCCGGCGTACGAGAGGCCTTGTCCTGCTCACCCCAGGGGTCTGTGCTGCGCTCGTTATCGGCCGCGATCGGACCGACCAGCACCCACAGCGGCGAATGCGCCGGCGCCACGTCGTCGATCTCGACCTCCTCCAGGCGTTGCCAGAGAAGCTGGTTCAAGCGTGGGCGCTGCGGCACGACGTTGCTGTAATAGGAGCTCTGGCGCTGGGCTTTTTCCCCATAAAGCTGGCTCATGGCGTAGTTGGGCGCCAGATGACCCCGATCGTAGGCCGGCCCGGCATAGACATGCGTATCCGTGACCGTATTAATGCGCGGGTCGTCGATGAACGGCGGGCGTGGCCGATTGACGTAGTCCACGACCGCCGTCAGTCGATATGCCACCCATGCCGCTCGTCCACGCGCTGCGTCGTAGCCAATCACGAATCCATCGTTTTCGATAAGCCGTATATCCAGATCAGATGAACGCGGCAAACCCAGCTCTGCCGGCCATGACGCGTCGGCCCGCGCGGTCGGCGCGAGCGCGACGCTCGTAAACAGGCAGAGTACGGTAATCGCGGGAACGATTGAATGCGCAAAGAGTCTATGATTCAAGCACGGATGACGTCGTAGAAAGCGGTTTATATGCATTGTTCAGGCAAAGATTTCTTTGCGAATAAAGCGTGATAGCCTCTCAACCATACTCAATTCGAGATCGACAAATGAACGCGGAACGCACTCTTCGAACTTCGCGCGCGCAGACAGCGCTGGCCACCAACAGCGTACTGCGCAACACCTACATGCTGCTGTCGCTGACGCTGCTGTTCTCAGCTCTGGTTGCCGGCACGGCGATGGCGCTCAACGCGCCGCACCCGGGGCTGATCATCACCCTGGTGGGCTATTTCGGTTTGCTGTTCGCGGTGGAGAAGACCAAGAACAGCGGCATGGGGCTGGTCAGCGTTTTCGCTCTGACCGGTTTCATGGGCTATACCATCGGCCCGATTCTCAATCTCTACATCAACAATTTCTCCAACGGCACCGAAATCGTCATGCTGGCGCTGGGCGGCACCGGCACGATCTTTCTGGGCATGTCGGCCTATGCGCTGGCCTCCGGCAAGCGCTTCAATCAGTGGGCCGGCATGTTGTTCATGGGCATTCTGGTTGCCTTCGTAATGAGCATCATCGCGGTCGTGTTCTCGATCCCGGCTCTGTCGATGGCGGTCTCGGCCCTGTTCGTGCTGCTGATGTCGGGCCTGATCGTCTATCAGACCGGCGAAATCGTGCACGGCGGCGAAACCAACTACATCACGGCGACCGTCACCCTGTTCGTGACCATCTACAACCTCTTCCTGAGCCTGCTGCAGCTGCTCGGCGTGTTCATGGGCGAGGAGTAGCGCCTAACGCCTTGAAAGGCGGGCAGTAACCAGACTGCCTCACAACCCGGAGCGCGTCCCGCGCTCCGGGTTTTTTTATTGCCGGGCGGTTCATTCAGCCGCATATCGGGTCACGACAATGGCGAACAGCCATACCCCCCGAATCAAACCGGCCGGGTTTGTCGGCTTGGGCCGGCGATAACCGCCCGGCGCACCGGCCCAGAGCGTAGTTCGACGCGCTAGGCGCGCGGCGCCAAGCAAGGATCATTCGCGTCAATTAGACGTTCTTGTGCGTACTCGCGAAGCACGCGCCGGCACGTCAACGATCGGGGCGGAACCAGCCAAGCGTTTCGTTGAGCCGGACCACCTCGCCCACAATCAGCAGCGCGGGGCCCTCGATCGTTTCGCGGGCAACCCGTGCCGGCAGGTCGGCCAACGTGCCGACCACGAGCCGCTGGCGCACCGTCGTGCCTTCAATCACCAACGCCGCCGGCCAATCTTCGGCGAGGCCGTGCTCACGCAGCGCCTCACAGATGACCGGCAAGCTCTTGACTGCCATGAAGAACACGACCGTCTGACCGATCCGTGCCAGCTGCGGCCACGGCAGTTCCAGCTCGCCCTCCTTCAGATGACCGGTAACGAACGTCACCGACTGGGCATGGTCGCGATGGGTGAGTGGAATACCGGCATAGGCCGCACAGCCGCTCGCCGCGGTTATTCCGGGCACGACCTGGAACGGAATACCGGCATCGGCGAGCTGGGCGATTTCCTCGCCACCACGACCGAATACGAAGGGGTCCCCGCCTTTCAGGCGCAGTACGCGCTTGCCTTCGCCGGCCAGCCGTACCATCAGCGCATTGATGTCTTCCTGGGGCAAGGTATGGCGCGAGGCCCGCTTGCCGACATGAATACGTTCGGCCTTCGGGTTAGCCAGCTCGACGATCGCAGCCGGTATAAGGCTATCGAATAGCACAACATCGGCGCGTTGCATGAGCCGCAGCGCGCGCGAGGTCAACAAGTCCGGATCGCCCGGCCCGGCACCCACGAGATAGGCCTCGCCCCGGGTCGGCACCGCCGGGCTGTCTTCGCCCAGGAGCTGATCGAGTTCCTCACGCGCCTGCGCGAGTCGGCCGGTAAACACCTTTTCGGCGATCGGCCCATCCAGTACCCGCGACCAGAAACGGGCGCGATGATGCCGCGGCAGCTTCTGCTTGACCACGTCGCGAAAATCCGCCGCCAGCCCGGCGAGATCGCCATAGGCGCGCGGCAGCCAGGCATCGAGGCGGCTACGCAGAATACGGGCGAGCGTGGGCGCCTGGCCGTCGCTGGAGATGGCGATCTGCAACACGCCGCGGCGTACGACCGCCGGCACCAGAAAATCCGATGCGCCGGCATCGTCGGCGCGCTGAACCAGCGACCCGGCCTCGTGCGCGGCCGTGGCCACGGCGCTATTGATCGCGGGCTCATC
This sequence comes from Salinisphaera sp. C84B14, assembly GCF_040361435.1. Lineage (NCBI taxonomy): Bacteria > Pseudomonadati > Pseudomonadota > Gammaproteobacteria > Salinisphaerales > Salinisphaeraceae > Salinisphaera > Salinisphaera sp. C84B14. Next base: position 136,465 of record NZ_APNL01000003.1, read on the forward strand.
GGTACAGGCGAACACGAGCGCGATACCGTCGACGTCAGCCGCTTCGAACGCCCGCTCGATCAGGCGTAGCCGATTTGAATCCGCCCATGCTCGCACCGCCTCGCCAACCGAGGGCGCAATCACCGTCACAGCGGCGCCGCTATCGAGCAGGCGCTCGATACGGCGCGTGGCCACAGGCCCTGCGCCGACCACCAGAACGGGGCGCCCGGCAAGGCGAACGAAAATCGGCAAACTGGAAACGTTTTTCGACAAAATAGCAGTCAGGGGGGCAAGCCTCAGCCTGATGAGGTGAGCGACACGACGCTATCAAACAGCATGCTCGCGCCAATCACCAACAGCAGAACCGATATGATCGGCCGCAGCAGGCCATCGGGCAAGCGCGAACCCAGCCGCGTACCCAGATAGATACCCGGTATCGACCCGAGTAGCAGAAACCCGAGTACCGGTAGATCCGTGGTGCCGAGGCTCAGATGGCCCATGCCGGCCACCAGGGTCAGCGGCACGGCATGGGCGATATCGGTTCCCACGATCCGTATCGCCGCCCGGCGCGGATAGAGCAGCAGCAACAGCGTGGTACCGAGCACGCCCGCGCCGACCGACGACAGGGTGACCAGTACACCCAGCACCACCCCGCCCACGACCGTGATCGCCGGGCGTAGCGCCAACAGACGCGGCGGCAGGCCGGATTCGCCCAGGTTCTCCTCGCCGATACGGGCCATGATGCGCTTGCGTACCAGGGTAAGAACCGCGGTCGCGATGATCGCGACACACAAAGTGATCGTCATCAGGTGCTCGACCCAGGGGTCGAGCCCGACATAGTGCAGCCAGAAAATCGTGAGTACCGCAGCCGGCAGGCTGCCGCTGGCCATCAGCCCCACCACCGACCAGTCCACGGTCTGCTGGCGGCCGTGCAGCCAGGTTCCGAACCCCTTGGTTCCGGCGGCATACAGCAGGTCGGTGCCCACCGCCGCGGAGGGGGCAAAGCCAAAGATCAGAATCAACAGCGGCGTCATCAGGGAACCACCGCCGACACCGGTCACGCCGACGGCTACGCCGACCAGCAACCCGGCTAGGCTGAACGCAATCATCGTCTGCGCTACTCTCGGAGCAAGCAAGAAAGCGCGCAGGCTATCAGGTGGCTGTCAAATCGGATAGAACTATATATTCATGCTTTAATAAGATAACGGCATAACGTGATCGACCCTTTCCTGCCATGAAATTGCGCCAGCTCGTCTATATCAACGAAGTCGCCAAGCGTCGACTCAACATCACCGCCGCGGCAGAAGCGCTGCATACCTCCCAGCCCGGGGTAAGCAAGCAGATCCGGCTGCTCGAAGAAGAGCTCGGCGTGCTCGTGTTCGAACGCAACGGCAAGCATCTGGATCGCATCACGCCCGCGGGCGCACGGATTCTGGAGACCACCCGCCGTATTCTCTCCGAGGTCGAGAACATCACCCGGACGGCCAGCGAGTTCGCCGACGCGGATCGCGGATCGCTGTGCGTAGCCACCACCCATACCCAGGCCCGCTATGCCCTGCCGCCCGTGGTCGACGCCTTTCGTCGCGAATATCCTCAGGTGTCGCTGCATCTCAACCAGGGCGCGCCGCCCCAGATCGCCGGCTGGGCCGCCGCCGGGGATGCCGACTTCGCCATCGCCACCGAAGCGCTCGAGCACTACGACGAACTGGTGATGCTGCCCTGCTATCACTGGAACCGCTGCGTGCTCGTGCCCCGCGATCATCCGCTGGCCGATACGCCCAGGCTGGAACTGGCCCGGCTCGCCGAGCAGCCGATCGTGACCTACACCTTCGGTTTTACCGGACGTTCGCATCTGGACGCCGCGTTCGAAGCCGAGGGCCGCACCCCCAACGTGGTGCTCACCGCGGTGGACGCGGACGTAATCAAGACCTATGTACGCCTGGGGCTCGGCGTGGGCGTGATCGCGAACATGGCCTACGACCCGGTCGCCGACGCCGACCTTGTACGTCTGGACGCCAGCCACCTGTTCGCCTCCAGCACCACGCATATCGGCTTTCGGCACAACCTGTTCCTGCGCGGCTATATGCGCCGCTTCATCGAGATCTTCGCGCCGCATCTGACCAGCGCGGTGCTCGACGAGGCCCTGGCCGAATACCCGGGTGCCCGCTACGACGCGCTGGTCAAGCAGCTCTGGGCCGAACTGCCCGAACTGTAGTGTTGCCTTCGGCCTGTCGTCACGGGATATGCGATCGCAATCCCCAACGAATAATGATCGGTCGGAGGCAATCCGGCGTTATGGTTCATGGGCTGGCTCGCTGACGTGGCACATGACGTGGCACAACCACGCGGCACTCGCGATGCCTTGTCCTGCCGCGGCCTGGTCGCCGATGCGGTGGCCTATCTCGCGACGACAGGCCCAAGGGCCGTGTCTTCGCGGTCATGTGCGGACCACCGGCTTGCTTGAATTCAGCCAGCCGCGTTTCACACATAGCCGAGTCGGTCTGTAGTCGACCGACACGCCTGCCCGCACCCGGAAGCGGGTGCAGGCGCGCACGCCATCCATGACGAATCAGGCTTCGATACGCGTTACCCCGCCCATGAAGGGCTGCAACGCGGTCGGAATATCCACGCTGCCGTCCGCGTTCTGGTAGTTCTCCAGCACGGCCACGAGCGTGCGCCCGATGGCAAGCCCCGAACCGTTGAGCGTATGCAACAGCACCGGCTTGCCGGTTTCCGGGTCGCGATAGCGTGCGCCCATGCGCCGGGCCTGAAAATCGGTGCAGTTGCTGCACGAGGAAATCTCGCGATAGGTGTTCTGGCTCGGCAGCCACACTTCCAGATCGTAGGTTTTGGCCGCGGCAAAGCCGATATCGCCGGTGCAGAGCGTGACCACGCGATACGGCAGCGCAAGCCCCTGCAGAATGGACTCGGCGCTGGCGGTCAGCGCTTCCAGCGCCGCGGCCGATTCACTCGGTGCGACCACGTTGACCATTTCCACCTTTTCGAACTGGTGCTGACGAATCATGCCGCGTACGTCGCGCCCGGCCGCGCCCGCTTCGGCGCGAAAGCACGGCGAATGGGTGACGAACTTCAACGGCAGCCGATCGTGCTCGACGATCTCGTCGGCCACGATATTGGTCATCGGCACTTCGGCGGTGGGAATCAGGTAATAGTCCTCGGGCTCGGCCAGACGAAACAGATCGTCCCCGAACTTCGGCAGCTGCCCCGTGCCATACAGCGATTTCGAGTTCACGATGTAGGGCACGTTCAACTCGGTATAGCCGTTGGCGGTATGGGTGGCGAGCATGTAGGCGATCAACGCCCGGTGCAGCCGAGCCACGCCGCCCTGGAGCACGGTAAAGCGCGCGCCGGTGAGCGTGGCGGCCGTGGCTGCATCCAGGCCGTCGAGCATTTCACCGATCTCGACATGATCGCGCACTTCGAAATCGAAGGCGCGCGGTTCGCCCCAGCGACGGGTTTCGACGTTGTCGTCCTCGCTTGCGCCCACCGGCACGTCGTCGGCGACGAGATTGGGCAGCCCAGCCCGAATGGCATCCTGTTCGTCCTGGATGGTTTCCAGTTCGGCCTTGGCCGCATCGAGCTGGTCGCCCAGATCGCCCACCTCGGCCTTGAGCGGTTCGATATCCTCGCCGGCAGCCTTGGCCTTGCCGATCGCCTTGGATCGCCGATTACGCTCGCCCTGCAGTTCTTCGGTGCGCGTTTGCAGCGTCTTGCGGCGCGCATCGAGATCGGCATAGGCCGCGGCGTCGAAATCGAAGCCGCGCTTTTTCAGCGCCGCCGCGACGGCCTGTGGATCGTTGCGAAGCAGACGGGAGTCGAGCATAACGTCGTCGTCATTGGATTTGCGCGGCATTATATGGGGCACAGCCGCCGCCTGCAGCCTGACAGCCGTCGGCGGCAAGCTGCATGGGCCACCGTAGCCCCAACCGATCCGAATAGAGACGGCCGCCAGCGGCCGCGGGGGAATTCGTCATCATAAGCGCCTGGATACTGGTTACCAGCTCGATCGTCTATATCGGCATCCTGTTCGCGATCGCCCACTTCGGCGACCGCCGCGGCCGGGCGAACAAGCGCCCGGGCTCACGCCCGGTGGTGTATGCGCTGTCGCTGGCGGTCTACTGCACGTCGTGGACGTTTTTCGGCAACGTCGGCAGCGCGGCAACGCACGGCTGGACCTATCTGCCCATCTATGTCGGGCCGATGTTCGCGTTGCTGGTGCTGTCACCGATCCTGCGCAAGATGTTGCTCATCGCCAAGCAACAGAACACGACATCGATCGCCGACTTCATCGCCGCGCGCTATGGCAAGTCCCAGGGGCTGGCGGCGCTGGTGTCGGGCATCGCCCTGTTCGTGGTGCTGCCCTATATCGCCTTGCAGCTCAAAGCGCTGACCATGTCGTTCTATACCCTCACGCAGGGCGCACAGATAGCCAACGCCGACGCCAAGCCGCATGTGCCCTGGGTGGATACCGGGCTGTATGTTGCGGTGTTGATGGCCGTGTTCACCATTTTCTTCGGCACCCGGCACGTGAACCCGCGCGAGTCGCATCAGGGCCTGATCCTGGCGATTGCCTTCGAGTCGGTGGTCAAACTCGCTGCCTTTCTGTTCGTGGGCCTGTTCGTGGTCTACGGCATGTTCAACGGCCTGGGCGACCTGTTCGCTCAAGCCGGGCAAATCGACAAGTTCAACCAGTTGTTCGACGCGCCGCTGCTGGATGCCCGCTTTGCAACCACCTGCATCCTCGCCGTCGGCGCCACGCTGTGCCTGCCGCGCCAGTTCCACGTCGGCGTGGTGGAAAACACCGACACTCGCGACCTGAATACGGCGCGCTGGCTGTTTCCGCTGTATCTGCTGCTGATGTCGCTGTTCGTGATTCCACTGGCCGCTGCCGGCCTGGTGCTGTTCGAACCGGGCCAGGTCAATCCCGATCGTTTCGTGCTCGCCCTGCCGCTGGCGGCCGACGCGCCCGGCGTGGCCCTGGCCGCCTATATCGGCGGTGTATCGGCGGGCACCAGCATGGTGATCATGGCCACGGTGACGCTGGCGACCATGCTCTGCAACGAAGTCGTGGTTCCGCTGATACTGCGTATTCCGCGCCTAGGCTTCATCGGTCGCCGCGATATCGGCAACGCGCTGCTGCATATCCGGCGCGGGCTGATCGTGCTGATTCTGTTTCTGGCCTGGTGCTGCTACCGCCTGTTCGGCAACTCGGAGGCCCTTGCATCCATCGGGTTGCTGTCCTTCGCCGGCGTCGCGCTGTTTCTGCCGCCGCTGATCGGCGGGCTGTACATCCGCGCCATCGGTCGGCGCGGGGTCGTCGCAGGGCTGGCCGCGGGGTTGGGCGTCTGGATCTATACGCTGGTACTGCCCAACCTGGCCGCGGTGGGCTGGCTGGATGCCGGCTGGGTGGCCACCGGGCCGTTCCATATCAGCTGGCTCACGCCGCATGCGCTTTTCGGCTACGACTTCGGCGATACGCTCACCCACGGCGTGTTCTGGATCCTGCTGGTCGATATCGTCGTCATGACCGGCGTATCGCTCAACAGCTCGACCAGCCTCATCGAACGCGCCCAGGCCATCGCCTTCGTCGATCTCGGCCTGCAGCGGGCCCAGCGTCGGCGTACGGAGACCCGCCAGCCGGCGATCCGCGTCGCCGAGCTGGAAGTGCTGTTGCAGCGCTTTCTCGGCGTGCAGGCCGCGCATGCCGCGCTCAACGAATATGCCGGCAACCACGACCGCGAAATTCTGTCGAATCAGCTCGTGGACGCGCATTTGCTTCAGTTCGCCGAACGCCGGCTCGCCGGCGTGGTGGGTAGCGCCTCGGCACGGCTCATGCTCGCCTCCGGGCTACGCCAGCGCGATCTGGCGATCGAGGACATGGTGCGTCTGATCGACCGTACCGCCGACGCGGTACAGTTCAACCGCAGCGTATTGCAGGCCGCCCTGGAAAATATCGAACAGGGCATTTCCGTGATCGATCAGGATCTGCGGCTGGTGGCCTGGAATACGCGGTATCTCGAGCTGTTCGAATATCCGCCCGGGCTGGTACGCACCGGCCGCCCGGTGGCCGATCTGATTCGCTTCAATGCCATGCGCGGGGAATGCGGCCCGGGTCCGGTCGAAGAACATGTGCGCAAGCGCCTTGCCCATATGCGCGAAGGCCGCGCGCATCGCTTCGAACGGCACCGACATAACGACACCGTGCTGCAGATGACCGGCAGCCCCATGCCTGGCGGCGGCTTTGTCACCACCTTCAACGACATCACCGCCTTCAAGCGCACCGAGGCCGCGCTGACCCGGGCCAACGAACAGCTCGAAGCCCGCGTGACCGAACGCACCGCGGCCCTCAGCCGCGCCAACGAAGGGCTACGCCGGGAAAACGATCAACGCGCCGCGGCCCAACAGGCAGCCCAGCAGGCACGCCGCGAGGCCGAACGCGCCAACCTGAGCAAGACCCGCTTTCTGGCCGCTGCCAGCCACGATCTGCTGCAGCCGCTCAATGCCGCGCGCTTGTTCGCCGCCACGGCTCGAGAACGCGGTCATGCCGACCAGAACGAGGCACTGACCCATATCCAGACATCACTGGAGGCGGCGCAGTCGCTGCTCGAGCCGCTACTGGATATATCCAAGATCGATGCCGGCGCATGGGATGTCAGCCCGCGCGCCTTTGCGCTGACGCGCGTGCTCGACCCGCTCACCGCCGAGTTCTCCGTACTGGCACAGGAGGCAGGCCTGGATCTGCACAGCGTGACGTCGAGTTGCTGGGTGCGCTCCGACCCCGCCCTGCTACGCCGTATTCTGCAGAACTTTCTCTCCAACGCCGTACGCTATACCCCGCAGGGCCGCGTGCTGCTGGGCGTACGTCGCAGCCGCGATCACGTGCGCATACAGATCTGGGATACCGGCCCCGGGATCGCGGACGAACAACTGGGCACGATCTTCGAAGAATTCTCGCGCGGCGCTTCGACCGCCGTCTCGGGCGATCGTGGCCTCGGCCTGGGCCTGTCGCTGGCCGATCGCATGGCGCGTTTGCTTGGCCATCGTATCGAGGTACGCTCGAAGCTCGGCCACGGCACCCTGTTCTGTCTGGAGGTGGAACGCGTGGCGCCGGGCGACGATACCGATACCCAAAGCCGTGTGCTCAATCCTGCCGACGAAGCCCAGGCGCTGGCTGGCTGTCAGATTCTATGCGTGGATGACGACAACGCATCACTCGATGCGCTCACCGGCCTGCTCGAACGCTGGCAGGCCGAATGCATCAGCGCGCCCGCCGAGGACGCGGCCGCGGTGGCCACCGACCTGGATATCGAGATCGCGGTGCTGGATTTCGATCTGGGCAGCAACACCCCGAACGGCCTGGAGCTGGCCGCGCGCCTGCTCGAGGTGCGCGATCTGCGCTGTCTTCTGATTACCGCCAACCGCGATCGCGCGATCGTCGACCGCGCCCGGGCCATGGGCGTAAGCGTGCTTTACAAGCCGCTGGAACCGGCGAAGCTGCGGGCCACGCTGGCCATGCTTGCCCGTGCTTGAGGCCCGGGCTCAGGCCTCGCCGTTGCTCGGTGCCCCCGGCGCGCTTCGACCGTAGCTTGCCCAGTCGATTTCCAGGCTGCGCGCGGCGATAACGGCCTGGGTGCGGGTATGCACACCCAGCTTGCGCAAAATCGCGGTGATATGCGCTTTCACCGTTGCCTCGGAAATATCCAGATCGATCGCAATCTGCTTGTTGAGCAGGCCGTCGGTCAGCATGACCAGTACCCGCTGCTGCTGCGGCGTGAGCAGCGCCAGTTTATCGGTGAATTCGTTATCGCTGTTGGGTACTTCATCGACCGCCTCCGGCGCCCAGCGATCGCCGGCCAGTACGGTATCGATCGCGTGCGCCATCGTCTCTGGCGATGCCGATTTCGGGATGAAGCCGGCCGCACCATGATCCAGCGCTGCGCGGGCGACACCCGCATCCTCGTAAGCCGAGACCACGATCACCGGCAATGCCGGCGCCACGCTGCGCGCATGCACCAGGGCCGAATAACCGCGTGCGCCCGGCATGTTCAGATCCAGCAGCAGCAGATCCAGATCGCTGTTGTGTTTCAACATATCGCTGAGTTCGTCGAACGAACCCACGGTTTCGAGCACCGGCGAGTCCAGGCATTGCTTGACCGCCTGGCTCAGCGCAGAACGAAACAAGGGATGGTCATCTGCAATTAGAACTTTCATCGCGCCTCTGAAGAGTAGGCCGCCATACCCCGCACCGGTCGGCGACGATCGATGTCGTGATCATAAACGACATACGCGCTTCATACCTACGCCGTAAAGAAGAGAAAACCGTCGCCAGCCGTATCTCGCCTTAGGCTGGCAGGGCCTCGCCGACCCGGAGACGCGCGCAGGAAAATATGTCTTTTCAAACCGTCCAATGCGATTACGGCGCTTTTAGCGTTTCATCTCGCAATGTCGCAGTAGTGCCCGTACTATTGCGCGCAATATAATGCTTCGCTAATGATCCCCATGCCATACCGCCATCTCGTTTTCGACGTAAACGAAACCCTGCTTGATCTGGCACCGCTGGATCCGGTCTTTGAATCGCTGTTCGGCCGCGCCGATGCGCGCGAGCGCTGGTTCGCAAACCTGTTGCACTGGTCCACCGTTACGACGCTGACCGGCGAATATCGCGACTTCAGCCAACTCGCCGATGCCTGTCTGGATGCCATGACCGGAACCGAGGAACTCGTCAGCGAAGACAAGCAACGGGTGTTCGACACCATCGCCCAGCTGGCGCCCTGCCCGGAAGTACCCGAAGCGCTCGCAACCCTTCGCGACCACGGATTCAAACTCGTCGCCCTGACCAACTCCGCCCAGAAAACCGTCGATCAGCAGTTTGCGAACGCCGGGCTCGCATCGTTATTCGACCACGTGTTGTCGGTCGACCATGCGCGCAAATACAAGCCGCACCCGGCCGCCTATGCGGTCGCCGCGCAGGCGCTGGACTGCGACCTGTTTTCTCTACGCATGATCGCCGCGCACGACTGGGATATAACCGGCGCGATACGTGCCGGCTGTGCCGGTGCATTCGTCGCCCGCAACGGTCAGACCATCAACCCGGTGGGCGAAGCACCGGATATAGTCGGCGCCGACCTCAACGAAGTCGCCCGGCGTATTATCGAGCAAGATACGCAATAACCCATGTTGTGAGCCCGACATGGAAATCTATGGTCGTTCGGGTTGATAACGCGCGTGTACGCCAGCACGCGCGCCACGGCCAACGGTCGTGACGCTATTGAAAGAAACGACGGATAAGAGCGCGGCGCGACGACTTCATTGGCGTTAACAGGTGCCAAGGCGTGTCGTCATAAGATAAGGCGGCGCATCGGCGGCCAAGCCGCGGCAAGACAAGGCATCGCGAGCGTCGCGTGGTCGTTCCACGTAAGCGAGCGATAACGCAGGATTGCCGGGGCTTGGCCGTCGACCGATCGTTATTCGTTGGGGTTGCCCGCGGCGGACGCGCCATGCCGCGTTGCGAGCATTACCGTGGCCCGCCACGCTCGGCGGCCCGCGCCTTGCCCGACACGCCCGGCGCGGGCAATGCGACGTCATATCTTATGACGACACGCCCTAATGAAACATTTGCATTTGTTGATGCGCGGTGGCTACCGATTGCCGGAACGCGGCCATGAACGTTTCGGGCTCGATACCCAAGGCCTGGAGCCGAGCCCAGGGCACCTGCTCCAGTTCGCCGCGTTCGTGTGCGAGTGTGGCATCCAGAATGACGCCCAGCGGGCCCTGGCGATCGAGCAATGCCGTCACGATCTTGGGGTCGAAAGGCGCCTGGGCCAGCACCTCGGCGAGTGGCCGATCGGTGAATGCGTCCAGACACGACAACAGCCCGATCATGAACCCCATCGGGCCGTCGCAGCCGGCCCGATGCTCGCAGAGCGTCTGACAGATAAAGCTGCGGCTGATGGCAATGTATTGCAGGGCCAGTGGTTTGCGCTGAAGACCGGACAAGGCCAGCAGGCTTGCGAAGGCACGCAGTCGATTCAGACCCAGGGCAAGAATCGCCCGGTCGAGCGAGGTGATCTCCCGTGCCATACCGAACAGCGATGAGTTGACGAGCTTGAGCACCCGCAGGCTCAGATAGGGGTCCTCGCTTACGGTACGCCCGATCTGGTCGATACCGGCATTCGGATCATTCAGGCGGGCGAGCAGCTTGAGAATTCGGACATGCGCGGCAGGTAATGGCCGGCCGAAAACGGCCTCGGGGCGCGCCAGAAAATAGCCCTGAAACAGATCGCAGCCGAGTTGGCGGCACTGCTCGAAGTCTTCATGCGTCTCGATTTTTTCGGCGAGAAGCGTGAGCTGCGGATATTGCGTGCGCAGCGCCTCGATAGCCTGCGCGAGCGACGCGGTCGAGTAGGCCGGATATTCGAGCTTGACGATATCGGCATAAGACAACAGCGGATGGTCCGCGTCGGGCCGGGTATAGTCGTCGAGCGCGATCTTGAAGCCCAAACGGCGCAGGTTCGTCAGCGCCTCGAACACCACAGGCGTGGCGTTGACGCTTTCGAGCACTTCCACCACCAGAAACGCGGGGTCGAATGGCAGATCCTCGGCGATCGTCTGTTCGGTGAAGTTCACGAACGCCGGATTGCCCTCGCAGACGACATCGATATCGGCATCCGAAAAGGCATTGATCAGAACGCTGCGGGTCGCCGCTTCGCCGTCGAAAACGACGGGCGCCCTCAAGGCGCTGGCGCTTTGGCGAAACAGTAGCTCGAAGCCGCGGCGCGTCGCATCGCGATCGTAGATCGGCTGTCGCGCGAAGAGAATATCGGTGGCGTTGCTTGGGTCTGCCGACATTAAAACGCAATCCTTGGATATCGGAACCTGTAGATACGACATATCGGCACCGCCGGACGAACGTTTTGCGCAAAAATCGCGGCGCCCCGCTGCCCGCGAGGCGCGGGCGGTGCTGGGTACGGTGGTTGCGAATCAATGCGCGACCGGCAGGCGACGTACGTTGATTCCTGTATCGGCCAAAGCGAAAATTAATCTAGTCGCTTTTGAATCGCGCGGTGCTCGGCGAAGCCTCGATGGTCGGCAACTGCGGCCAGGCGCGGCCCAAACGTTCCGGGAAGACTGCGAAATCGAGCCGATACAGGGCGTATCAATCCGCAGCAGAACGGCTGGCTGCGGCAGCTGTTTTCAACGCCATCGAAAGAAACGCCGGCATGTGTCCGTCTTCTCTTAGAGTGGCTTAACGGCGCCGGCCGGGGCGCGCGTGCCCTCGCATACGCGCGCTATCAACTCAAGAATGATTCATTCAAGGATCTATTCGTGGGCCGGGAGAATAATCAGATCCTGGCTAGCGGTTTTCGCCAGGGTCCGACGTGCCCTGCGCATGGCTGCGGCTTACGCGTTGCGGTGCCTGGGCATCCTGCGCGCGCAGGCGCGCCAGCTTTTCGCCGATCTTGATTTCCAGGCCGCGGGCCACCGGCTCGTAGTAGCGCGTGCCGGCCAATTCTTCGGGTAGATAGCTGTCGCCGGCGGCATAGCCGTCCGCCTCGTTATGGGCATAGCGATAGCCCTCGGCATAGCCGAGGTCTTTCATGAGCTTCGTGGGCGCGTTACGGATGTGCATCGGCACTTCCAGCGTGCCGTGCTCGCGCGCATCGCGCCAGGCGGCGTTGAACGCCATGTACACCGCGTTCGACTTGGGCGCACAGGCTAGATAGACCGCGGCCTGGGCGATGGCGAGCTCGCCCTCCGGCGAGCCCAGGCGTTCGTAGGTGTCCCAGGCATCGAGCGTGAGTCGCAGCGCGCGCGGGTCGGCGTTGCCGATGTCTTCGCTGGCCATGCGGGTGACCCGCCGTGCCACGTAGCGCGGGTCGCAGCCGGCCTCGAGCATGCGCGACAGCCAGTAGAGTGTGGCGTCGGGGTCGCTGCCACGCACGCTCTTGTGCAAGGCCGACATCTGGTCGTAGAAATAGTCGCCGCCCTTGTCGAAGCGGCGCAGCCCTTCACGCAGCACCTCGTCGAGATCGGCCTGGGTGATTTCGCCGCGCCCATCGTCGCGTCCGGCCGCAATATCCGCGGCCAGCTCGAGCAGGTTCAATGCCCGGCGGGCATCGCCGTCGGCACGGGCGGCCAGCTGGTCGCGCAGTTCCGCCGACATGTCCAGTTCGCGTTCGCCCAGGCCGTGTTCGCCATCGGCGAGCGCACGGTCGATAAGTTCGCGCACCACGCCCGGCTCGAGTGCGCGCAGCACGTAGGTGCGCGTACGCGACAACAGCGCGTTGTTGACCTCGAACGAGGGATTTTCGGTGGTCGCGCCCACGAGCACCACGGTGCCGTCCTCCACATAGGGCAGCAGCCCGTCCTGCTGGGCCTTGTTGAAGCGGTGCACTTCGTCGACGAACAACAACGTACCGCGGCCTTCGACTTCGCGCGCCTTGCGGGCTTCCGCCACCGCAGCGCGAATATCCTTCACCCCGGCCATCACCGCCGATATCTGCACGAAGCGGATATCGACTTCGGCGGCGAGCAGGCGTGCGAGCGTGGTTTTGCCGGTGCCCGGCGGGCCCCAGAGGATCATGGAATGGATACGCCCGGCCGCCAGCGCACGGGCAAGCGGCTTGTCCGGCCCCAGGATATGCGTCTGGCCGACATAGTCCGACAAACGCGCCGGACGCATGCGGTCCGCCAGCGGGCGGCCCGCGCTGGCTCCAGGGCTATCGAGGTTGATCTGTTTTTGCTGCGACACGCGCGTCAAGATACCCCAGCCAGCGCATTGCCCCAAGGCGTGCAAGTGTTACACCCGCGACCACGCCAAAGGCATCGGCCATCAGATCGTGCCAATCCGCGCTTCGATAGGGCGTGAATGACTGCGCGACTTCAATGAATGCGCCAAACAAAACCATGGTCACGATGACGCGCAGATAGTGCGGCGCCAGGAGGTTGGCGAACCAGCCCGACAGCAGTGCAAATGCAGCGAAATGCTCGAACTTGTCGAAATGCTGCACCTGGGCCTGCGGCGGGTTCGGCATCAGGCAGGCGTAGACGAGTACGCCGCAGCCGAACAGCCCGAGCGCGAGCCAGAGCCGACCCAACGCATAGTCCTGGCGCAGGATGGGCACTACCGGCCCTGCCCGTTCATGCCGCGGCCGTCGACCACTTCCACGTCATCGGGAATATCGAGCGTGAATCGCGATGCATCGAGCTTCGGATTGAGTTCTATATCGGTAAACCGGATATGTGTGGTCTGGCCCAGGTTATCGTCCAGCTCCATGACGCTGGGTACCTGATTCTTGAGGCCGAGGCGCACTTCCTGAAAATCGGTATCGTCGGCGCGCGGGGTCAGACGCACCCAGCTCATGCCGTCGCGCTGGCCAGCCGAGGCGATATTGAATGCGTCTTCGAGTGCCGCGCCGCCGGTGAGCAACAGCGCCGGCGTGGCCTGCAGGGTGGCATCGATACTGCGAATAGTGACCTGAGCCAGATCCACGTCGTAGAAGCGGAACGTTTCGCCGTCACTGACGATCACCTGCTTGTAGGGCGCGGTGTATTCCCAGCGAAAACGATCCGGACGCGACAGCAGGAACGTACCGCTGGCCTGTTGCAGCATCTGCCCGCTGTCGTCCTTCTGCTCCTGCTCGAACTGGGCGGACAGGCTGTCGACGTTGTTATAGAAGGCTTCGAGATCGCCCACGCCGTCGGCGTGCGCGCTTACCGCGGCACAAAGCAGGACGAAGGCAACGAGAATTCGGCGCACAGGCATTGCAGCGCTCTCCTTGATGGATATGTAAGAGGCGAAGGATGTTTAGAGCATGCTAGGCCGCAGCCATGAATCAAGCCTGAACTCTGCGCCCCGTGCCGATTGCGGAACAGATCGACCGACGTCCGCGAAAATTCAGTCCTCCGGCGGCGGCGGTGCCAGTACTTCCCGGCCGCCACTGCCCTCGGCCGCGCTGACGATGCCCGCGTTCTCCATCTGTTCGATGAGCCGCGCGGAGCGGTTGTAGCCGACCCGCAGGCGTCTCTGCACATAGGAAATAGAGGCCTTGCGCGTCTTGGTGACGATCGCCACCGCCTGATCGTAAAGCGGATCGGCCTCGGCATCTTCCTCGTCGTCGCCGCCGCCCTCGCCGTCGGCACCACCGCCTTCCAGAATCTCGTCGATATAGTCCGGCGCGCCCACCTGCTTGAGATATTCCACCACCTTGTGGACTTCGTGGTCGTCCACGAATGCACCATGGACACGGGTGGAGAAGCCCGTACCCGGCGGCAGATAGAGCATATCGCCGTGGCCGAGCAGGCTTTCGGCACCCTGCTGGTCGAGAATGGTGCGGGAGTCGATCTTGGAGGCCACCTGAAAGCCGATACGCGTGGGGATATTGGCCTTGATCAGGCCGGTGATGACGTCCACCGACGGTCGCTGCGTGGCCAGAATCATGTGCAGGCCCGCGGCACGCGCCTTCTGGGCGATACGGGCGATCAGCTCTTCGACCTTCTTGCCGACCACCATCATCATGTCGGCCAGCTCGTCGACGATGATCACGATCGCGGGCATGGGTTCGAGGGTGGGCACCTCGTCACCGGCCTCGGCCTGATCGTTGGACTGCGCGTTCTTGAGAATCGGGTCCTCGATGGGCGTGCCGGCCTCGATCGCCTTGCGTACCTTGGTGTTGTAGCCGGCCACGTTCCGCACGCCCAGCGCGGCCATGAGCTTATAGCGGCGCTCCATCTCGCCCACGCACCAGCGCAACGCGTTGGCCGCGTCCTTCATGTCGGTGACCACGGGGGCGAGCAGATGCGGAATCCCCTCGTAGACCGACAGCTCGAGCATCTTGGGGTCGATCATGATCAGGCGAACCTGCTCGGCGGTGGCCTTGTGCAGGATCGACAAGATCATGGCGTTGACCGCCACCGACTTGCCCGAGCCCGTGGTACCGGCGACGAGCAGATGCGGCATCTTGCCCAGGTCGGCCGTGACCGGATTGCCGCCGATATCCTTGCCCAGCGCCATGGTCAGGGGCGATTTGTTACCGCTGTAGAGCGGCGATTCCAGAATCTCGCGCAGCGCCACGATCTCGCGGTCGGCGTTCGGGATTTCCAGGCCCACCACGGACTTGCCCGGGATGACCTCGACCACGCGCACGCTGGTGGTGGACATCGCCCGCGCCAGATCCTTGGCGAGATTCGAGATCTGGCTGACCTTCACGCCCGGTGCCGGATCCAGCTCGAAGCGCGTAATGACCGGGCCTGGTTCGACCGCAACGACCTTGCCCTGGACGTTGAAGTCCGCGAGGTGCTGTTCGAGCTGCTCCGACATGCGCTGGAGCACGCTCTCGTCCTGGTCGTTCTTGCTCTCGCGCGCCGGATCGAGCAGCGCGGTCGGCGGAATCGGGCTGTCGCGCTCGGGATCGTAAGTCGGTACGTCCACATGCTCTTCGATCGGCAGATCCAGCTGATTCGCCTTGATCGACTTCTTCGGCTTCTTGACCTGGACTCCGCTCGCCGCCGGCGCCGGCACGGGCGCGTGCTGCGCGCTATCGCCGTTATCCAGCGACGGCGCGACGCGCGATTTCTTCTTCTCCTTGGCCGCCGGCTTCGCGGGTTCGGCGGCCTTGCGCTCGGCGCGGTTGGCCTGCCAGGCGCGCAGGCGATCAAGCGTTTCGGTAAAGCCGCCCTGCAGTATCGTCAGCACGAAATGACCCGTGCGTTCGGTGACTACCAGCCAGGAAAACCCCAGCCCCACGGACAGGGTGATCACGAACACGGTAATCAGCAGCCAGGCCGCGCCGAGTTTGTTGATCACCCCGGCGATCGCGCCCGCGCTGGCCGCGCCCAGAATACCGCCGCTGCCCTGGGGCATGGCCGCGTTCTGGTCGCCCAGGGCAAGCCAGGCCAGACCGCAGCCGGACACCAGCCATAGCAATAGCGCCCCCGCACGAATGCTGCGGGAAAACACGTCGCTTCGTTCACGCTCGCTGTTGGCGAACACCAGCCAGCCGCCGTAAAGCACCAGCCAGGGAAAGATGAAGCCGAGATAGCCGAACAGGCTCAGCAACACATCGGCGAACCATGCCCCGGGCGCGCCGAACAGGTTGCGAATGGCGGTGCCATCGCCCAGCCCGGACCAGCCCGGATCGCGCGGGCTGTAGGAAACCAGAGCGGCCAACAGAAACAGCGTGATCGCAGCCGCACCAAACAGCACCGCTTCGCGCATGAGACGGCCCAGACGCTGGCGGTAGCGGCTCTGCGGCGCCGGCGGCGTATTCTGTTCACGCGCCTTGGCACTGGGCTTGGGCCCTGCTTTACTGGCTTTGGTTTGCTTGGCGGCTGCCTTTGCCATCAATCGCCCTTCACGGCCGTCTATCGAATACGAAGTTGCCAATCGAACAAGGCGCGATTGTACCCGACACCAGCCCGGCAAGCGGACGCATATCTCGAACACCTGCGCGCAGCGTCTTGAATCGGCGCGATTTGTGCACCACTTATATGGCCTGTCGGAGTCGTCTTGCACGCATGCGCAAGACAACCCGAGGCCGTAACGATCCATCAGCGGAGTACGTCATGTCCGTACATCACTTCCTGCTCACCCAGGATGGCGCGATCGAAGAATTCAGCGAGGACGAGGCCGCCGAAGTGGCCGAGGGCCGCCGCGAACTGCCCCAGTTCGCCGACAAGCGCCTGCGCTATGTTCAGGTGGCCTACGATGACAAGGCCAACGAAAACGGCGAGATTCATGTCAAGACGGTGGGCGCCATCGTGAGCTTCGACGACGCCGGGCGTCTGCGTGAAGCCGGCAGCGCGGACAACGAACAGGACAAACTCGATGCATTCGAGCACGATGCCTGCGTACAGTATGCGCTGCGCGACACGCTTGGCCAGCGCTACGCCCTGAATTAGGGAAGCTCTGCATAACCTCTCGCGGATCGCGTTCGAGTCCTCACAGACGGTGCGGCGAGGCGTCCGGGCGCAGCGCCTGCCTTTCTGGCAGGTCAAGCCTGGCAACGCAGCCGCGGCGTCTGTGAGGCCGAACCCCTTGCGGGCCGGGGCTTTGCGCGCGCTTGATCGGCGTCAGTGTTCGCTACCGTACAGCAAGCACGCTACGCTCTCACTTCCTTGTCAATCGCGCGCAAAGCACGCCGGCGCGACCGTGACAGGTTGTGCAGAGCTTCCCCAGGGCCTGTTAGCACTCACGTCACTCGTCGCGTCGCCGTCCGGAAATTCGCCAGGCAAGGCGCGAGCGAACATATTGGGCAGGCCAATGAACGACGCGCACCGCGGCATGATGAATTTTTCGCACGCAACCCGTCGGCACGCGGGGCCCCTGAGTAATGATTCAAGGTGCGCGATCCGGCATTGCAGCGCGCTCGTGTCGCACAGCGACGCCACGCTTACCGCGCAGTGCCTTACATAAGCATCGCCCGCTGCGCGGCGATTTCGTTAGCATTAACAGGCCTAAGGAACCTCTGATCTATTCATCTACGGTCGCGCCGGTGTCTTTTGCGCGCGTCTGGCAAGACGCCGCGAGCGCCGTTTGCTGACTGCAAATAAGCGAGCGGCAACGCCGCTCAGGCGCGCGCAAAAGCCCGGCCGCTACGCGGTTTGGCCCAAAAGGCCGCGCTACGGCGTTGCATGGCTGGGTCATAGAGTGGCTATGACGCGGCGCCATGCGCCTTGTATCGTGGCCTTTTGGGACTCAAACGCGACCGTGGATGAATAGATCAGAGGTTCCCTAAGCACTAACCCTGCACTTCAGCGTTGGCGCGGCGGCGTGCATCATCGGCCGCCCCGGTCGACGTATCGGCTTGCAACCGTTTCAATTCTTCGATGTGATGCTTTCATGGCCCGACTCATACAAGTCGATTCCATTCTCGACGTGCCCGCGGCCACCTGGGACGGTTTATGCGGCAGCGGGCAGCCGTTCATTCGGCACGGGTTTCTTGCGGCGCTCGAGGCCAGCGGTAGCGTAGGCGAGAGCCATGGCTGGGTGCCCGCCCACTGCCTGCTTGAAAACGACGACGGCGAAGCCATCGCCGCAGCCCCACTCTACGAAAAGCATCATTCCTACGGCGAGTTCGTGTTCGACTTCGCCTGGGCCAATGCCTATGCCCAGGTCGGACTCGACTACTATCCCAAGCTGCTCAACGCCGTGCCGTTCACGCCGGTCAGCGGGCCGCGCATTCTGGGTCGGAATCTCGAGGCCCGGCGCGCCCTCGCCCATGCCATGGCCCGTCTGCCGGGCGAGCATCGTGCATCATCGCTGCATAGCCTGTTTGTCGACGCCGACTCGGCCCGGCAATTCAGCGAGGCCGGGGCCTGCGCGCGGCGCGGTTGCCAGTATCGCTGGTACAACCGCGACTACGCAGACTTCGACGCCTTCCTGGCACAGCTGACGTCGAAACGCCGCAAGGAGATACGGCGCGAGCGCAAACGCATGCACGATGCCGGCGTGAAGGTACAGGTGCTACGCCCCGACGAAATCGACGCCGAACTCTGGGATACACTCTATGCTTTCTATGGCCGAACCTATGCGATTCGCGGGCAGGCCCCGTACCTTACCCGGGAGTTCTTCACCGAGTTATGCAACCGCATGGGTGAACGCGTCCGCTTTTTCGTCGCCTACCACCGGGACCGCCCGGTCGGCATGGCCTTCATGATGCTCGGCGACGATACGCTCTACGGTCGTCACTGGGGCTGCGAAACGGATTATCACAGCCTGCACTTCGAAACCTGCTACTACGCCGGTATCGAATACTGCATCGAAAACGGTCTGGCCTGTTTTGACGCGGGCGCCCAGGGCGAGCACAAGATTCGGCGCGGCTTCGAGCCGGTACCGACCTGGTCCTATCACGTCATCGCCCACCCACAGCTCGCTGCCGCAATCGACGACTTCTGCCTGCGCGAAGCCGCCATGATGGAATCCTTCGAAAACGAGCAGCGCGAACGCAGCAACTTCGCCGGCCAGGCGCCACCGAACACGTGAGCGGCCTACGCGTGTACTGGCTGGATCCGAATACGCCCGACGGCGCCTTTCCCGATCCCGAACTCGCGCTCGACGAGCCGAACGGCCTGCTCGCCATGGGCGGCGACCTGTCGCCCGCGCGCCTTCGCCGTGCGTACGCTCAGGGCATCTTTCCCTGGTACAACCCGGACGAATCGATCCTCTGGTGGTGCCCCGACCCGCGGACCGTATTCGACACCGGCGCCATGCATGTCTCGCGGCGCCTCAAACGCACCCTCGCCAAGGCCGATTACGCGGTTACGCTCGATGAAGACTTCAACAGCGTCATCAGCCACTGCGCGGCGGTTCGCGCCGGCAACCCCGGCACCTGGCTCGGCCCCGAAATGCGCGCGGCGTATGCCAAGCTGCACGCACTGGGCAACGCGCATTCGATCGAAGTATGGCGCGACGGCATGCTGATCGGCGGGCTGTATGGCGTGGCCATCGGGCGCATGTTCTTCGGCGAATCCATGTTCTCGCGCGAGCGCGATGCCAGCAAGATCGCGCTCGTCTGGCTTGCCCGGCAACTGCATGCCTGGGGCTTTCCCCTGCTCGACGGTCAGGTGGGCTCCGGCCATCTCTATCGCATGGGCGCGATCGACCTGCCGCGCAGCAAATTCCTGAAGATCGTGCGTCAGTCGATCGACAAACCTGCGCCGCAAGCCCCCTGGCGGTTCGATATCGAGGTGCCGGCCAGCCCCCAGCACATCGGCGAATGACTGGGTGTCATGCGAGTAGGATTGAACCGCCACCGCAAATCACCGATAATCCAGCGGTTAAACCGTCAGAATTAGAGATCAGGAGTCAATGGCCAAAGAAGACCACATCGAGATGGACGGGACCGTCGTCGAGACGTTGCCGAACACCACCTTCCGCGTAAAGCTGGAAAACGGACACATCGTCACCGCCCATATTTCCGGCAAGATGCGCAAGCACTATATTCGCATTCTGCGCGGCGATACCGTCACGGTACAGATCACGCCCTACGACCTCAGCAAGGGGCGGATCACCTACCGCGGCCGTTAGTGACAAAAAACGTCACCTTCTGACGCGCGCAGAATGACAAAAAGCGTCACTACAGCCAGAGGCCATTGAAAATAAAGCGGCATAAAGCTGGCACGGACCATGCTGAATAGCCAGCACGTCATAAAGACGCCGCTCTTCTTCACGCTAAACGGGGAAACCAAATGCAAAAGCAGCAAGGCTTTACACTCATCGAACTGATGATCGTCGTCGCGATCATCGGCATTCTGGCGGCCATCGCCATTCCGCAGTATCAGAATTACGTCGCGCGTTCGCAGATGACCGAAGCGATGACTCTCACCAGTGGTCTCAAGACCGATGTGATTTCGACCTATTCCGAAACTGGTGCATGCCCGGCCAATGGTGGTGGAGCCAGCGGCGGTATCGGTGCCGCGGCCGACTATGCCGGTACGTACGTAGCAACCGTTACCGTGGGCGGCACTGCACCCGCCTGTACAATCCAGGCACAGATGCGCGACACCGACGTCAATTCTAATATTGCGGGTGACACGCTCACGCTGACTATGACCGATAATGCGGCGGACGCCGGTACTGGCACCGGCGGCAGCGCTCAGTGGACCTGCACCAGCACCGCCGATGCCCAGTACCTGCCCGAGTCTTGCCGGTAATTTTCGATTATAGCTCTAGTAAGCGACTCGATCTGAGTAACGACTACTACGTGCTTTGAGCGAAAAACCTATATAAGGGGCCTTCGGGCCCCTTTTTTTTAAACGTCGCTTTTGGAGTGACGTTGCGGCGGGCGGCATAGGGAAGATGTTAACCATGGCGTGCAATTTTCCTATATGCGTCGTTAGTCGCAACGTAGATCAATTCAAATAGTTGCGTAATATTTACGGGTCGCGCCTATATCTGTGGCTTCAGTCCGCAGTCGGGTCGGCCTGACCACGAGCCCAAGCGCAGTTAACCCGCACCGCGCTTTAGGCGCGCAGTGGCATAACTAGACAATGCCCCGCCTCCGGCTACCCGCCTTTCTGCTTCTGATTCGAGATTAAACTTGAGCAATGCACCTACAGATCGGTACTTACCTTTCAAATGATGTGCACGGCATGAATCAACATCACTCAAAATTCCGTCGAAACCCCGCATCAGGCTTTACGTTAGTCGAGCTAATGGTTGTGGTCGCGATCGTCGGAATCTTAGTCGCGATTGCTGTGCCGTCGTACTACGGCTACGTCGCACGCGCCCAGTTTTCCGAAGGCCTCAGCCTTACCAGCGGAATGAAAACCGCAGTAGCAAACGCCTACCAGAATCGCAAAAAGCTAACCGGTATCGACAATGGTGTGGAGTCGGTCCCGGCAGCGGTGACTTCGCAGGGTACTTACGTCTCCGCGGTCGTGGTGAGGGACGGCGTTATTACCGCCCGGTTCGCAAGCGACAGCGCACTGGCAAACAAAAGCGTGACGCTGATTCCGACCGAAACCAACGGTGCCCTCGCCTGGCGCTGCACGACCACCGCCGAGTTCTCGAAGGCGCCCGCCAGTTGTCGCAGCAAAACGCCGGATCAGCTGAACTCTGACGAGATACCGATCGACGACGGCACGCCGTGAGAGCCGGAAAGTATGTCGCTTGTGTAGTCGAACCCGACGCAACCCGATTGCGCGCCATCGCGTAGGTTGGATTAGCGGAGCGTAATCCAACACTGGAACGAAGGCAGTGTCGGCCTCACTCCAGCTGCGAGCCTGCGCTCGTGTCGGCTTACGGCCTGCGGCCTAAGCCGACCTTGTATGTTGATACCCAGCGCCTGATACGCGACCAGGCGCTATGCGCCGGGCAAGCAGACTGAAGCCGACCTGAGGCATAAAAGCCTGCTCTGTAGATCAGACTTGCCCGGCGCGCTTCGCGCTGTCGAGACTGGACGGTATGCCAAGACACGGCCCGCCGTGGCCGAGAGTCTGAATGAACAAGGCAAGTCGACACGCATCGATACAGGATCGCGCTTTGATGCAACGCAGGAGTGCCTATGATCGTTATCGGTCTGGATGTCTCCAAAAACCGCCTGGATGCGGCGGTCAAACGCCCCGGCACGGACAAGTGGTACGACCGCAAAGTCGCCCACAGCAAGGCCGGCGTACACGAACTGGTCGAGCGGCTATGTGACAAGCTCGACGCCACGCCCGATCAGCTTCGCGTGGTCATGGAGGCCACCGGCCCGTATCACGAAAAAGCCGCGCACTGGCTGTATGAACTCGACTGTACGCCCTGTGTCGCCAACCCCAAACGGGTACGCGATTTCGCCAAGGCCATGGGGCTGCTCAACAAAACCGATCGCGCCGATGCGCGCGCACTGTGTTTGTTCGGCGGCCAGGCCAAGCTATCGGCGTGGACGCCGCCCCCGCCGGAGGTCGCGACGCTGCGCGCGCTGATCAACCGGTTATCCGTGCTCGAAAACGAGCTCGGCCGAGAGACCAACCGGCGCGAAAAAGCGCAGGCCGGCCGAATGGCCGCCCCGGTGCTCGAGTCCATCGACCGCTGTATTGCATCGCTCAACGAAGAGATTCGGCGAATCAAGGATCAGATCGACGATCATTTCGATCAGCATCCGGATCTCAAGCGCGACAAGGCGCTACTGGCCTCCATTCCAGGCATCGGCCAGACCTCGGCTCGACATCTGCTGTGACTGCTGGCTGACCGGGACTTTACCAGCGTCCGTCAGGCCGCGGCCTTTGCCGGTCTGGCCGTGGTGCATTTCGAGTCGGGTTCGAGTGTGCGTGGCAAGCCTCATCTATCCAAACAAGGGTCGTCCAAACTACGGGCCGTTCTATACATGGCGGCCGTGGCGTCCTTGCGACATAACCGCGCTTTGAAGATGTTCTACGAACGCCTGCGACAGCGCGGTAAACCTGCGTTGTCAGCGCTGGGCGCCGTCATGCGAAAGCTCGTTCATATCGCATTCGGCGTGTTCAAACATAAAACACCTTATGACCCGGCCATTGCCTCTCAAATCGCTTGATGGTTGAGACGGTATCTACGGTTGGGGCGAGCTATCCGGTGCGCGGGGGGACGATTGCCCACCCGCGCCGGTATCCGTCAGCCCTGACGCTGCAGCATGAACGTCTGATACGTCAGCTTCTGGAACTCGCGGTCGAGGAAGGCCAGCCCGGCGAGCGACGAGATCATCAGCGAGATGGCGAAGCCGTAGCCGTAGAAGATCGCGCCGAGGTACATGCTCAGCAGTGTGAGTAACACGTTGCTCACGAGGAACAGCAGACACAGACCGAGCGCGATCTTGAGCTTGTCCAGATAGAAGATCACGTTGAGGATCGCCATGAAAAGCACCTGCATGCCCACGGCAACGATATCGATATTGAACAGGGGCACGTAGTAAGGCGAAAAGCCCAGCCAGTCGATCAGCGACGGCGCGATCAACAACAGCGCGACCACGGTAATACCCTGAATCTTGAAGATATCGTAAACGCCCTGCTGCACCGTCTCGACCATGCGGTCGAGCCGTAGCTCGATATGGCTGAGGGTATCGCCGCCGCGTACGGCGTTGTAGTAGGCGTCGTAGCGTTCGGCGAAGTCGGTTTCCAGGCGGATCAGGAACACGGCCATGCCCGGCACGATCGACAGATAGGCCAGAAAGATCGGGAAATCGTAGATCGGCGAGGCCCGTAGCGGGCCGATGACCTGCTCGGAGGTGGCCGGGTTGTACCAGAACAGGAATTTGTCGGCCCAGAGGCCCAGGTTATAGAACAGCCCGGTAAAGGCCAGCGAGCGATACGTCATCTTGGCATGACGAATATCGAAGGCGGCGATGTTGTCGCCCGGGTAATAGCGCAGTACCAGAAACAGCAGGATGTAGAAGAGAATGCCCTGGCCGACGACGAAGCCGCCGAGCAGCCCGACGAGATCGTAGCGGCGCAGCGCCATGCCGAGCACGAAAGTAATCGCGTAGCCGATGAAGAAGGCCCAAAGCACCTGCCGATAGGCTTTCATCCCCGTGATGAATACGGTGATGCACCAGATATTGGTCAACAGCACAAAGCCGACGAACATCTCCACGCGGTAGAGCAGCGGGGTCCCATCGAACAGCGCGTACAGCACCGCGAACCCTATGGCCGCGGCCAGCACGTTCATCATGGTGAGCAGGCCGATCAGGTTGGGCAGAATGGTCCCATCCTTCTTCTCGAACAGTCGATCGGCCACAAATCGGGTAAACAAAAGCTGGGCAATACCCGACAGGCTCAGCGACGCGGCGACCAGATAGGTCACCGATACCAGGAACTGCCAGATCTGCTGCGAGCGATCCGGCAGCAGACCGAGGGTGAGCAGGCCGATGGCCATGATCACGAGAATCGACAGTACCCACGGCCCCGAGCTGATGATGCCCGCGTAACCATAGGCACGCAGCAGTCCGAAATAACTGTCCTTGCGTAGCAGCTTGCGCAGCTCGAAACCGATACCGGCCATGCCCCTACTCCCCTGCGGCAGCTACCGGTCGCGCCCGCTGATCGGTCGCTTCCGCGTATAGATGTTCGTAACGTTCGAGCATAAGCTGCTCGGAATAGTGCTCGTCGACGCGCTTGATGCCCACCTCGCGGGCCGACTCCCAGGCCTCACGGTCGTTGAGCAGATCCAGGATCGCGGCCGCCGTTTCGCCCGGATCGGCGATCGGCACGATACGACCGGCCGCATGTTTGGAATCGGCCGGCGTGGTCAGCGACGTCGCGCGGTCTTTCGGATGGCCGTGCACCAATTCGTAGCAGGAACCCACGTCGGTACACACCACCGGAATACCCGAGGCCATCGCCTCGAGCGCCACCAGCGGCTGGGCTTCACTAATGGAGGTCAGCGTGGCCACACGAATACGCGCGAACACGTCTTCCGCCTTCTGGAAACCGCGGAACTGCACGATACCGCCCAGATCCAGCTGGGCCGCCAGATCGCGGCATTCCTGGGCGTATTCCGGATCTTCCGATTCCGGGCCCACGATCCAGCCCTGCGCGCCCGGCAGGCGCGACGCGACGATACGCATCGCGCGCACGAACGTCTTGATTTCCTTGATCGGCGCCACGCGCCCGATCAGGGCGATGATGGGTGCGGTGTTCTTGTGGGTCTGTTCGCGCAGCGGCGAAAAACGGCTGATGTTGATGCCGTTGGGGATTACCCGGGTATGTTCCGCCGGCGCGCCGTCGATGATCTGACGTTCCCGGTTGCCCTCGTAGAGCGTGGTGATCGGGTTGGCCGCGGCATACGTCAACCGGCCAATGCCGTCAAAAAACCGGATCCAGAGCCGCCGGATATAGCTCACGTCATGGCGAAAGCCGTGGGTGAGCACGTCGTCGTAGGTCCGGATCCAATCGGCCTCGGTGAGGTCGATCTGGCGTTCCTTGGTATAGATGCCGTGCTCGGTCACGATGAACGGTATATCGTGCATATGCCGCGCCAGCGCGCCCAGAAAGCCCGCATAACCGGTCGAGATCGAATGCAGACACCGGCTCGGCGGCAGGTTGCGGGCGATGCGCGCGAGCATGAACAACGGCGAGTGCATGTTGCGCACCGACCAGAAATAATCGAGAAACGACGGGTCGGTGCAGTACTTGCGATAGTAATCGACGATCTGTTCCCAGGCCTGGCGGCTGTACAGAAAGTCCTCATGCGACAGGCCGCCCTTCTTGCCCAGCAGCTGCGCGACTTCGCACAGCTGGCTGTTCGGGTCCGAGCTACGCGGATCCTTGAAGTACTGGTGCAAGTCGTCGCTGGCCTTGAAGGCCTTGCGGTTGCCTTCGAACTGGCGCGGCTCGTCGACGCTCTGGCCGGCGTCCATCAGATAATGGCATTCCAGATGCACGACGTTGTCGGGCTTGTCGTAAAGAATGCCGTTATAGGCGGCCTCACTGCCGCCCATGAACACGATGGCGAAACGACGATGCGGCAGGCCGCGGATCATCTGTTCAACCCAGCTGGCGACGCCGCCACGCACCATGGGATAGGTACCCTCGAGCAACAGCGTGACGTCCGCCGGCGGGTCGTTCGGGCGCAGGGTGGGCCATTTCATAACCAGTACTCCATCACCGGCCGCATAACAGGATTGTTGGACGCGCGTGGGCTCATGCGCGCCAGTGCCGGGGCCACTTCGTTGTAGTCGCCGCGCACGAACGCCAGTTCCGCCCAACGCGGTGCGGCATCGTCGCTCGACAAGCCCAGACGCTCGGCGCGACGCAGCGAGTCCTCGGCGTCGTCGTAATCACGAAGTTCCATGCAGATTCGTGCCCGCAACAGGGAGCGCTGGGCCGAATCGTTGCGCTCGATCGCGGTATCCAGCGCATCGCGCGCCTTGGTCAGCATGAGCTGCTTGACGCTGCCCTTGGCCAGCTCCAGATAGGAAAACTCCCAGAACAGCAGCGCCCGCTCTTCGTGCAACTCGCCGTCCGGATCGCCGCTGGCGGCGATGGCGTCGCGCACCTCGTTGAGCTGCCCCTCCAGATCGCGTTCGATCGAGTTGAGCATGGCATACGCGAGCAAGCGCACTTCGTCAGCCGAATCACTCAATGCCGAGCGCAGAATGGGCACCGCGTCGCGGCGCGGCAGATGACGACAGGCCATGATCGCCTGCTGGCGACGGTTACGGTCGTCGAAATGGGTCAGTACCGACGCCAGCCCGTCGCGCATGAAGACATCATTCGGGTCCACCGTGACCGGCTGGAACGGCAAGTCCGGAATCGCCAGCGCGTCCCAGGCCTTGGGCTTTTCGCGGTAGGCAAAATACAGTCCGGACAGCATGCCCAGAGTCAGTCCGATGGCGCCCAACGGCGGCGTGAACACGCTCGCGGTGGCCAGAAAGGCGAAACCGCCCGCCACCGGGCGCTTGTAGTTGGGCGGCAGCGCCAGATACAGCCCCACGATCAGCACAGCACAGCCAATGAGATGCACCAGCAAGATCGTGAGCAGCGCCACCGGCTCATGCCAGCCGATGACGAAGGCCCAGGTCGCCAATGCCTCGATCAGCAGCCCCAGCGGGATTAAAATCAGGCTAAGCAGGCGCATTTTGCTCGGCCTGACGACGGATACCGGCGACCAGATTGGCGGCCGATTGTTTGCCATCGACGTTGCGCTGGTGGAACACCAGACCGCTTTCTGCCACGTCCACACCGAAACGCTCGTTGAGCAACAGCGTCATGCGCTCGCGATACGCCGCCGAGCCACGCTCGGGCGTGAGCGGCATGAGCACGTAAATCAGCTTCGAGTCGTGGCCCAGATCGGTGGTCCAGGCATAGTCGAGCGCGCGCAGCTGCTCGTAGATGAGATCGGCCAGCGTCGCACTGCTGACGTCGTCAATATGCCCCGGCACCTCGAACGCCACCAGTAGCGAGCTCAGTTTGTAGCGCGCCGCATAACGCGACCAACGCTTGAGCCGCTGCTCGAACTGGAAGCGGGCCAGCTCGGCATCCGCCGGGGTGCGGGCATAGGCCTCGGTGATGATGTCGCCCAGATTGCCGCCCAGCACGGACAGCAGATGCAGGTTGCCGCGTTCAAACTCGACGAACGGCATTTCCGAAACCGTCACGATCGCCCAGATCTTGTCGTTGACGTCGATCAGAGGAATCACGGCCAGCAGCGGCTGGGCGCGGTTCTGCAATTCGACTTCCATCTCGCTCTTCAGGCTGATCATGCAGCGCTGTTCGATACAGGCCTGCACCATCGGATCGCTGGCGATATCCCGATCGACCGGCCGGCCGCCGATAAACGCCAGCGGCTCCCGCTCGACGCGTTCGCGTTCGTCGACGCGATAGAGCGCGCCCTGCTCCACGCGCCCCTCGTGCGAGATGAAGCTCAACAGGTCGCTGGCCCGCTCGGTGAGAATATCGTCGCCGGGCTCCACCACGTCGAAACGCTCGGCCAGGGCAAGCAGCACATCGCGCAGGTTGTGCGGATTGGCCGCCAGACGCTCGGCGAGCTGATCATGCGAAACGCGCAACACATGAAAGTTGCGCACGAACTCTTCAAGGCGCGTGCCCTGATAGTCGTTGATGATCTTCATCTGGGTGATACGGCGCCGCCAGATGTCGGTGAACTCACCGGCCACCATGCCGGTGAGCAGTACCCCGATGGCGTACTCGATCGGCAGATTGCCCTCTTCCCAGCCGGCGCCCGCGGCAATCATCATCAGCGCCACCGTGAGCAGCGCCGACGCAAAGCCGAACAGAAAGCCATAGCGCAGGCCCGCGAGCAGCGGCCCGAGGATCAGCCAGGCGAACGCGCTGGTATAGAACAGCGGGTCGTCGGCATTAAACAGCCAGCCGGCCACCGGCACCAGCAGCGTGAGCACCGCCGTTTCCAGCATGCGCACCCAGATGGGCGGCACCTGGTAGTTCACGTCTTCTATTTGGGTGACCATAGGCAACCTTTCGTACTTTCGGGCCGGCTAGAAGCGGATCTGACTTAAAGCGGCATGTCGCCGACGAGATCGCTCATCAGCTTCTGCGCGGTACCACTGACCGTGGCATAACCCCAGCCCGCCTTGGAACCGGACGCACTCCACACCGTGGCACCGGTATTGATGTCGATCACGCGCAGGCTGATACCCACGGCCGGCTCGCCGTCGAGGCCGGTCTTGTACTGCCATTCCTCGACCGCGCCGGTCACGCCGTACTGATAGCCCTGGCTGCGCGCCCAGCTCAGCGCCTGGTCGAGTGCCGCGTTCTGGTCGAATTCCGGCAGACCGCCGTTATCGCTGCGCGGGGCCGGCGTAAGCGTGCCCACGCCGCGCTGGTGCAGCAGCGTGGTAAGGATGGATTCGGCGCGCTGGCCTGCCTGCGGCGTTTCCGCATAGTTAGCGATCGGCAGCAATGCCCACCGCGCCGAGCCATCGAGCTGCTGGCTGCGATGCACATCGGTGACCGCACAGCCGGAAAGCATGGCGACGGCAAGCGCGAACAGGCCTGCGATAAGAGTAGAGCGTTTCATGGTGGTGGTTTCTCCCTGCCTACGAGTGACGTTGTTGAGCGTTCTTTTTCGGCGCGTTAACGGCCGAGGAAATACTGATACTTGATGGAACCGCTGTACGAATTGTCCTGGGTCTGACTGCCGGTCTGATCGACGCCAAAGTTCAAGCTCAACTCGTCGCTGCCGAATACGCGGCTGCCGATCGCGACGTTCGCGCTGATGCCGAACTCGTTGTCGGGCAGCACATAGCCGGTATCGATATTCAACTGATAACGCGGCGACGCCACCAGCGGATATTCCTCGCCCGGAATGCCGCGTGCGAACGACAGGCCCGCGCCAAGAAAGGTGTATCGCGTGGGTACGACGTCGTTGAGGTTGGTGCCGGCCGGCAGGCGCGCCGCCATGTCGGACGGCAGATCGTCTTCCAGGAAGTTCTGCGACGTGTCCGCGAAAATGCGTGCCTGGACCTGATGCGTCGGCCCCACCATCAACGAGTGCGCGAACGATGCTTCCACACCGTAGCCATCGCCGAGGTCGTTACGATCCTCGCGCGAGTGGTACTGCGAGTAGGTCGCGGTCAGCGAAAGACTGTCACGCGGGTTGAGCACCCATTCCAGGCCCACGCCCAGATCGTCGCGCAGTCCGAGCGCGCGCAACTGGGCGGTATCGTCCGCCAGCGTATTGATGTCCAGGAACACCGAAGCGCCGACGTTGCTGGTGAGCTGCCAGTCCTGACGCAGGCCCAGCTGGGCGATGTCCTTGGCGTCGGTGGAAACCGCCCCCACACGCACGGTGGTCAAGCCGCGACGCTCGCGCCAGTTGAGCACAACGTTGGCGAATTGCTCGTCTTCCAGACCGTCGAGATCAACCAGATCGTCGTCGGCCGAGAGCTGACGCGCGCCCAGCTCGACGCGCGTGGACAGCTTCTCGCCGCTCAAGCGCAGGAATACGCTTTCGGAGTTGATGTCCAGATCGCTGATGCTGCGCACGATCAGTTCCGTGCCGAAATTCTGCGGCATGGTCTGGTAGAGCTCGGCCGCATATCGCGGCACCACGTCGATACCCGTCACATAGGGTTCGTCCGGGCGTTCGTGCTCAAGCGCCAGCACCAGCGCGCGGGCCCGGTAATCGAGCTGGCGCAACGCCGTGATGCGATCGGCAATGCCGATACCGCCATCCGGACGCGAGCCTTCGAGGATGCGCTGCATCGCAACCTGGTCGTTGGCCTGCAAGGCAACCGCGAGTTCCTGCCAGTCTTCGGTGGCGATACGGCGGCGATGCGCCTGCAGCAGCCAGTAGCGCGAATAGGCCGGCTCTTCTTCACTGAGATAGTAGCCGAACAGCATTTCGACATCGGTCGGCGTGAGTTCGTCACCGCTGCGCCCATCCAGGGCCCGACGCAGCCAGTCGCGGCCTTCGTCGGCCCCCAGCATGGTCGCCTGCACCGACAGAATGCGGCCATCCTGCTCGCGCTGTTCGCGGGTGAGCTTACCCTGCGCCTGCAGGTGGTTCATCAGCCGCGGGCGCAGTTCGGTGAGCGCATATTCGCGCATGCGCCGCGCCGAGTCGAAGCGCCGACCGCGCTCGAGCGCATCGGCATAGTCGAGCACGAGCAGGTAATTATCGGGGTCGCGCTGTACCGCGCGGTCGTACCACGGCAGGGCCGTACGCGTCTGGCCCAACCGGCTGTAGGCCATGGCGAACACCGGCCACTGCCGCGAGTCGTTCTTGGCATCGTCCGACCAGGCATTGACGTAGCGCGCCAGCTCCTCGGTATAGCCGCCGTCTGCCAGCGTCGCCAGCAGGGCCGACCGGGTACCGGCGTCGTCGGGCGCCAGTGACAGCGACTTGAGATAGGCGCGCCGCGCGCGAGCGAGATCGCGCTGCTGGTACTGGTAATCGCCGTAGAGCTGCCAGTAGTCGGCCGACTGCTCGAACACGGCCGGCCGCGTCTGTGCCATGGCGATGAGTTCGCGGGTGAGGTCGGGCCGATTTTCGCGCTGTGCCGCGGCCAGCATGGTCACGATCATGTCGCCGTGCTGGTTCTCGCGCCAGTCGGTACGGGCCACTTCCATGGCCATATCCATGCGCCCCGTCACCACGGCCGCCTGTGCCAGACGCAGATAGCCCGTCTCGTCGAGCTTGCGCCCGAGATAAAGCTGGTAGTAAGCATCGCGGGCGACCGCCGGACGGTTCTGGTTCCACGCCAGCTCGCCAACGGTTTCCCAGTAGAAAACTTCCTCATCGGTGGCGGTGCCGGGCTTGTTAGGCAGCGACGTCATCACCGCCAGCGCCTCGTCGACCTGCCACTGGCGGGTCAACAGGCGACCGCGCGCCTGGCTTTCTTCCAGGCCACGACCAAAGCGCGACGCGATTTCGTTCCAGGTGGCAAGCGCGCCCGGCAGGTCGCCGTTGAGCTCCTGCAAGCGGGCCAACCGCACCCAGAGATCCTCGTCGGGCGAACCCTCGTTCACCCAGTTCGACAACATCGAAATGGCGCGATCCGGATCGCCCTCGCTGTTGAGCACGTCCACAAGCAGCCGGCGCTGGCTGGTGCTCAGGGGGTGGCGCGACTGGATACGCTGCAATGCGGCCAGTACCGCGGCGGTGTCGTTGAGGTCAGTGCCGAGATCGATGATCTGATTATCGTACTCGTCGGAGCTGCTGCGCTGCGCCAGCCACTTGTAGTTGGCCAGGGCCGCCGCCGGCTGCCCGGCCCAGAGCTGCACCTGGGCGAGCTGGGCACGCAGGCTGACGTTGTCCGGGTTACGATTGACCAGTCGTTGTAGCCCGGCAAGCGCTTCATCGAGCTGATTGTTCGCCAGGGCAATCTGCGCGTCGCGCTCCAGGCCCTGCTCGTCGTCCGGGCGCAGCTTCACATAGCGACGCGACCAGGCCTGAGCCTGGGCCAGGCGATTGTTCGCCAGCGCCATCTCGATGCCGATATCGAGGAAAGTGGGATCGTCCGGGTAAGCGTCGATGAACTCGCCCGCCATACGCAGACCGCTGCCGTCGTTGGTCTGCTGCGCGGCATCGAGCGCGGCCAGCGCCGCGTCGCGGCGCATGGATTCATCGTCGGTCGCCGCAAAGGCGGACTGCCAGGCCTGCGCGGCCCGCATGGGCGCGTCGGCGGCCAGCCACCAGCGCGCGGCTTCGCCATACCAGTCGTAGGCACGAGCCGGATCCTGTGCGGCCAGGCGCTCATAAAGATCGGCCGCTCGTGCCGGGCGCCCGAGTTCCAGCCAGCGCGCGGCAAGCACTTCCAGCTGGTCGGCGGTCAGCGACTCGCTGCGCTCGAGGGCGTTCATCTGGGCGATCAGTTCGCCCTGCTGGGCGTCACGGCGCGGGTCGTCGGCCTGCAGCGCGTTGAATGCCTGCCAGGAAATCTGGTGATACAGCCAGCGTGCGTTCGCGTCGGTGCTATCCGCCAACGGCTGCATCACTTCCATCGCCTTCGGAATGTTGCCGGCGGCGGCGAGCTGGCGCGCCAGCTTCAGGCGCAGCTGGTCGTCGCCGGGGTTGGCTTCCAGCAGCGCTTCGAGATAGGTGATCGAAACGCTGGAGGGATCATCCTTGCCCGTGTCGTCCTGACTGAGCGACAGGAAGCGTCGGGCCGGAAACAGCAGCACCAGCGCCACCACCAGCACCGCCGTGATGATCAGCAGCGTCAGCGGCCGGACAAACCGGGTGCGTTTTGTCGGCTCTTGTTCTTGATTGTGTTCAGCCACAGTCGATCCTTACAGGTCCCGACGTGCTGCCTGTATAGCGCAGCGTTACCGTATTGCCCCCACCCCGACGCGATGCGCCGTCTGCCGAGACCCGACACCCCGTGGTGCCGGCCAACTCGATCTCCAGTGGCACGTGCTCCGCGGCCATCTCCAGGGTTACGTCGCCGCCGGCGTTACGCCATTGCGTGATGCGTCCGTTCGAGCGCCGCACATACGGTGTCGACGGCTCGCGTTGCTGCAGCTGCAACGTCACCCGCGGCTCGCCCGAAAGCGACACATAGCGCCCGGGGCGCAGATCGCTCACACCGACAACGCCACTGGAGGCCGCCATATCCGGCCAACCCAGAGATGCGGGCAGCCTGAGGGTACGCATATGCGTGGCACCGGTGATCTGCCAGCCGCCGTCGAGGCGTCGGGCAACCCCGGCGTCATACCAGTTGCGTGCGATACGACTGTATTCGCTGGCAAACAGCGGCAGCGTGCGCTGACTGCGCGCATAGGCATAGACATCCTTGAGCGCATTCAGCGAGGCCGGGCGGCCGGCGGAGTAAAAATGGTAATAGATATCGATGGGCTTGAGGCGCCGCGGCTCGTCGGTGAGCTTGAACGTCTCGATTACGCGCCGAAAACCCCAGTAGGGCCCGGTCATGTCGTTGGTATAGACGTTTTCGTTGATTACAGGGGCATACACCTGCATGTGCTTGCCCTGCGGCCGCAACATGGGGGTGACGTCGAGCAGCGTCGGGTTATCCGACATGATGTGCGTATTGCCGCCGTTGAGATTTTCGAGCCCCAGACGGTCCGCGATCGCGAGCGCCTTTTCCGGCGGCAGTGCGTTGCCGCTCCACAGCACCGTCGTGACCCGCTTCCCGGGCGGCGCCAGGTTTTCATTGATGTAACGCGTCGAGCCGGCGACTTCTTTCTCCAACGAGAAGCGGTAACCCTTGATCGGCAGATTGTAGGCAAACCCGGCCGCGGTCCGCCCCTCGCCGGCGAGGTCGCCTTCTTCCAAGGCAGGCCAGTCGAACGGGTGGCTGAAGGTATGCGATGCAATCTCGACCCAGGGCAGCTTGAAGATCTCGCGCGCAATGGGTTCCAGCTGGCTGGACAGTTCCGGATACAGCCCTTCCGGCGACAGCTCGCCCTCGATCACCGATACCGTCGTCGGCACGCGATATTGCTTGAATATGCGATCGAGCATGACCTGGCTGGTGAACGGGTTGCCCGGAAACGCGGCCCGGTTCATGAACGCGTCGCCGTCCACCTCGGTCATCCAGTAGCGGGAACCGTTTTCGGTGGTCGCATCCGCAACGGGCATATCCGGCAGCGCCAGGGCCCGCTTCAAGAATGCGAACGGGTCGAGAATCCAGCGCGCCTGATCGGCCATGCCTTGCTGGACGAGCCACGGCGAGAGCGCCACGCCGCCCCAGCTGCCGGTGGCGATCGGCACGAAGTTCGCACCGTTGCCGTCGCGCATGGACAGATGCGCCGTAAGACCGTCGCCGACCAGCTCATAGCCCGTTTCATTGGTGGCCGGCGTACTCGGCATGCCCTCGAAGCCGAGCATGTCGTCATGGTCGACGACCTCGAGCCCCTCGTCGGAAATCGACGGCACCACCTGCAAACCGGTCAGGTCAGACAGTTCGCCGGTCACCGGGATGCCGGGCGAGCCGAACATGGCCACCTGCACACCATCGCGCATCTGCTTGAGAAGCCAGTCGCGGTAGGCCGACTGCGCGCCCACGCGCCCGTTGAGCCAACTCACCACACCGACGTAGCGGCCGCGCAATGTATCTTCCGGCAGCGGGCCGTCCACATCCTTATAGACTGCGCCGTACCCAAGGTACTCGAGCGGCATGGCGATATTAAGGTGCGCGTTCGAATACGCGACCTCGTTGTACTCGACTTCCGAAGCATCGAAGAGCACGAGCACCTTGCGCGGCATCGGCTCGATCGAGCCCACACCTACCTGGTTGAGCGCACCATTGCTCACCCAGGGCACGATGCCATCGTCGGCGATACGGCGCGCGGTCTGTCGGGCGAGCTCGCGGTCGGCCGGGGCGACATAGTCGATTGCGATTGCCGGCAGGCCGTAGTCGTTTCGCACCTCGCGCAGGCGGTCGAGCACGTACTGCGTGTCTTCCGGTTTGACGTCGCGATAGCTTTGCGTACGCACGTCCCACGACTGGTACAGCGATTCGGCTGCCACACCGACGATATCGCCGCGCACCCGATCCAGAACCTCGAAGCCGCGGTTGAGCAGCAGCTTGATACCCGGAAATTCTGAACGAATACGTTTGATCAGCGCGACCAGCGCCTGCTGCTGCTCGGCCGCCGACTTTTCGTCAGTGGCAAAGAGCCGGTAGCTGTCGAGCGTATCCAGAAACAGCGCGCGGTAGCCTTGGTTCCAGAGCGGGCGAATGCGCTCATTAACGATGTAGTCGCCCCACTTCTTCTGGGTAAGATCCGCGGCCTGGCTGTTCCAGCCCTCATTGCGTGCCTTGAGCGCCTCACTGGGCAGGCTCTCGCCAGCCCGCCAGTGCTCGGCTTCGCCGAGGCTTACATAGGCGAACGCTTGGGTACCGTACTTCTCGAGTTCGTCGAGCTGGCCTTCAGCCATATGCTCCGACTCGACCACGGCCCAGTCGTACTGCGCGAGCATATCCACGGGCACATCGTTGCCGTAGTAAATCGCCACACTCGGCTGGTCGTCGACATCGGCGTGCGCGTTGGTCACCACAAGCATCGCCACCAGGGCAACGAACAGGGCCCGCCCCATGCGCTGCCATGTGCGAGCACGGTGGGCGTCGGCACACGTTTCGTCTAAGAACGGGCGAAAAGTGCTCACGCACGAACTCCGTCACAAAAACCGCGCCCGGCAACACATCCGCCCAGCGCCAGCGATACGCGCGTGTACCGCGCTCTCAACCTCGGCGCGAAAACAAAGGATCGCGCGCACGAAAAACTTTCAGCAGAGGCGCCCCGCCTTGCCCGATCACCACGTGCATTCGATGTCATCGCCACAGCGATAGTCACCGTGATTTCCTGCCGCTGCTCACGGGAATAAGCACGGAGCCAGAACCAGCGGGATGGATCGACAAATCAAGCGAGAGCCACGAACGATTAACGTCGCACCGCCCAGCCTGCGAGTTATTGCCACCCACCGACGTGCAACCTCGCGACCCAGCCAGATCAAAGCCGTCCGCCATCATTGCCTCTTCTGTGATGTCCCCCAAACCGTCGGGTATTGCTGATACCCAACGCCAACAATCTAGCACGAAACCCAAACGGAAACGCACTGCAGAAAAAGAAAATATGACTTTTCTAGGACGGGATCGGGGCTAAACCCCGTGGGCGAGCTAGGCAGCACCCACGATTGACGCCAAAGTGACAGTTTCGGTCATAAAACTGACGATTCTTGTCGTCAGTATTAACCCTTAGACGGCGGGCGCCGCAACGCGCTGGCGCACGCGCGCCCAGAGCGCGTTCGTGGCAAGGCAATAGCAGGCAAAGACCACCATAAACACGGCGCATCGCGCCGACTCGCTCACGCCGAGCCCCTGGGTTACCAGTCCCGTGCCCATGAACGCGCCAGCCACGGCGAGCCACGCATAAAGCGCCCAGCCGGGGCTCAGCCCCAGGCGCTGTAGCAGATGGTGAAAATGGTAGCTGTCCGCTGCCAGCGGGCTTTTGCCGCGCATCACCCGCGAAACCATCAGATACACCGTGTCGGCCAGCGGCAGCCCGAACAACCACACAGCCGTAATGGGTTCGATGACCGCATGCGGGCCCTGGGCTGCCTGGATAGTGAACCAGGTCAGAATGAAGCCGAGCACCAGAGACCCCGCGTCGCCCAGGAAAATGCGGGCATGCTTTTGCCAGGGCATACGAAGATTGAAGGCAAGAAAACCCAGTACGCTGCCAAGCGTCACGCAAAGCAGCACGACGTTGACCGCGCTGGTACCGGCTGCCAGCGCAAGAATCGTCGCCACGATCATCACCGAGAAACCGCCGGCCAGGCCGTCCATGCCATCGACCATATTCACGGCGTTAATAATGCCCACCGCGGCAAAGATGCTGAACCAGATGGCGTGACCGCCGAGCTCGAAATCCTCGGCGCCGAAGATCGCGCCCAGATTCTGCAAGTACACCTCGCCGAAAAAGCACATGCCCGCGCCTACCGCCAGCGTTTGCAGCGCGAGCCGTACCGGCGCCGGCACATGCTTCCTGTCGTCGAGCGCACCGAGCACCAGCAGTACGGTAATACCGAAGGCAAAACCGGCAAACTGACGCGACGGCACCATGCCAATCCCAAGCAACATCACGGTGAGCGCGATGGCAACCCCGCCACAAAGTGGCGTCGCCAGCGAGTGGGCCTTACGGCCGCCGGGGTGATCGACATGGCCGATCTTGTGACACAAAGGGCGCAATACAAGTATCGCAACCGCACTCAAGGCAAACGCAATGAGGCCGATAAACGTGTTGATCATAGTGAAACAGCTACCGTTCAGCCCTCGTAGAAACCAGTTTTGGCTCTTGTCGCGGCGCAATATTACAACGGACATTATGACGATTGCTTGAATGCCACCTTAATAGGGCGCTGGTATCGCGCCCGGCCGTGGGAAATAACACCCAAAAATAAGCGCCGATCGGAGCCTTTGGGCTCGGAAGTCATGCCTACAATTCAGCGGCTTGCCGACTGCCCCTCATGTCGATTATCAAGCGGCGCGGCGTGCACCCCGGGTTACCCACCTTATTGCCGGTCGTAGACACCCTGCCCGTCAAATGGCGCAAGAATGCGCAAATTCGCGCCACCTGGCAGTCCCCTCGAAACCGAAGCCGGCCAGCAAAGACTCGTCCCCACCAAGTCGTCCAAAACAGGCAATGCAAGCATCGCCATCCCGGCCTGCAACTCCCTCGCCCACCCGAATTACCGGGGACCCTACCCGTCGGGCGACTTAGCGAAGCGTAAGCCGACAAAGAACACTGCCCCAACTGACCCGGCAACTTATAAAGCCCGATTACGGCCCTTAATGAAGCCGTCGATAAAAGCGACCGCCCCAACCCGATATCGAGCCCGCTCATCCTTCGAGCGACCAAGCCCAGCACAAGCCGAACAATAAAGCGATAAATATAATCCAATCAGACGATTACGATCGCTTCTTAAACCGGCCAATCAAACCTCGTAATACCCGCGATACCATTCCACGAAGTTCTTCACCCCCTCCTGCACGCGGACCTGGGGACGGTACCCCACGGCTTCGAACAAGCCGGTCACATCCGCGCTGGTCGCCTCGATATCGCCGGCCTGCATGGGAAGCATCTCTTTTTCTGCTTCGATACCCAGGCATTCCTCCAACCGATGGATATAGTCCATCAGCGGCACCGGGTCCCCATTGCCGATATTGTAGATTCGCCACGGCGCACAGCTTGTGCCCAACGTCGGCGCGTCGCTCGACCAGTTCGGGTCGGGCTCAGCGGGCTTGTAAAGAATGCGAACCACGCCTTGGGCGATATCGTCCACATAGGTGAAATCGCGCCGATGCTGCCCGTGGTTGAATACCGGGATCGGCTCGCCCGCCAGCATCTTGCGCGTGAACAGAAACAGCGCCATATCCGGGCGCCCCCACGGCCCATACACCGTGAAGAAACGCAGCCCCGTCGTCGGCAAACCGTAAAGATGCGAATAAGAATGGGCCATCAACTCAGTTGCGCGCTTGGACGCCGCATAGATCGCCGCCGGATGATCAGCCGTGCCCTGCGGCGAAAACGGCATGTCGGTCGACAGGCCATACGCCGAACTCGTCGACGCATACACGAGGTGCCCAACCTTCGTATGCCGGCACCCTTCCAGCACGTTTAAAGTCCCCGTCACATTGCTATCGATATAGTCATGAGGGTGCGTCAACGAATGCCGCACCCCCGCCTGCGCCGCCAGATGCACCACGCCATCGAAGCGGTGCTTCTCAAACAACGCCGGCATCGCCTCGCGATCGGCGATGTTCATATGAACAGATTCGAACCCGTCGCGTGCAATCAAGCGATCAAAACGCGCCTGCTTAAGCGTCGGATCGTAATACGGGTCCAGATTGTCGACGCCAACAACCGTTTCGCCGCGATCCAGCAAAAGATGCGCAACATGCGAACCGATAAAGCCGGCCGCACCGGTGACGAGTACCTTCATAACAATCCCTGCCGAATGGATAAAGCGCTGCCGAATGGATAAAGCGCAGCAACCCAACGCCGCAAGCCGCGCAGTATAACGCCCGCAACCCAGCTACACGGCCGATACAAAGCCCACGTAGGTCGGCTTGGCGAAGCGTAAGCCGACAAAGCGACGAAAGCGCGAGCCACCCGAATTGACAGGCCGTAGGTTGGCTTAGGCCGAAGGCCGTAAGCCAACATGATCGCGCCTCGAAGGCGATTCCAGGCGCATTGGCCCGCCGGGCCACCAGGCCAAGCCCCTGTTGGATTACGCTGCGCTAATCCAACCTACGTAACGCGTGGCCCAAGCCTCGTAGCCCGTAGGTTGGCTTAGGCCGAAGACCGTAAGCCAACATGAACGCGCCCCGAAGGCGATTCCGAGCGCATTGGCACGCGGGGCCACCAGGCCACATCCCTGTTGGATTACGCTGCGCTAATCCAACCTACGTAAAGCGTGGCCGGAGCCTCATCGCCCCGTAGGTCGGCTTAGCCGAAGGCGTAAGCCGACAGGAGCTCAAGCCCCAACTTTACACACCAAACAAGCCGCCTAACGCCACCTGAGCAAACCGCCTAAAACCTAAAGCCGCCCGTCCGTCTCCTCTGCGCCAAATGCATACTTCACGTCGTAAACAATATGCTCGGGCTTACAAAGCGCGCGAATCGCAGCCGCCCCCATCGCCTGAAATTCGCGATGCGCCACCGCGACCACGGCGGCGTCGTACGTGCCCGCTTCAGGCGACTCCACCGTACGCAAACCGTACTCGTGCTCAACCTTGTCGGCGTCCGCCCACGGGTCGTAGATATCGACCACGACATCCATCTCCATCAGCTCGTGCACGATATCCACCACCCGTGTATTGCGGATATCCGGGCAGTTCTCCTTGAACGTAATCCCCATCATCAACACACGCGCCCCGTGCACCTGGATCTTGCGCCGAAGCATCAGGCGAATCACCTCGTACGTGATATAGCGGCCCATACCGTCGTTGATACGCCGCCCGGCCAGGATCATCTCTGGGTGATAGCCCGCGGCTTGCGCCTTGTAGGTGAGGTAATAAGGGTCCACGCCAATGCAATGCCCGCCGACAAGGCCCGGCCGGAACGGCAGGAAATTCCATTTGGTGCCGGCTGCTTTCAATACCTCTTCGGTATCGATACCCAAACGCGTAAAGATCTTCGACAGCTCGTTGACCAGCGCCACATTGATATCGCGCTGTACGTTCTCGATTACCTTCGCCGCTTCGGCGACTGCAATACTGGAAGCGCGATGGATACCGGCCGGCACGATCGTGCCGTAAAGCGCGACCAAACGGTCCGCGACTTCATCGGTCGAGCCCGATACCACCTTGGTGATATTCGCCAAGCCGTGCGCCGCATCCCCGGGGTTCGCCCGCTCCGGGCTATAACCCACGAAAAAGCCCTCGTTGAATACAAGGCCGGACAGCGAAGCCAGAATCGGCACACAGCGCTCTTCGGTCGCGCCCGGGTAGACCGTGGATTCATACACCACGATATCCCCGGCCTTCAGATACGGCCCGATCGTGCGAGACGCGGCAATCAATGGGCCAAAGTCCGGCACGTTAGAGTCCGTTACGGGGGTTGGCACCGTCACGATATAAATATTCGCGTCGGCAAGCGCCTCGGCGTCGGCCGAAAACCGCACGCCGGAACTGCGCAGATCCTCCGCGCTGACCTCGCGCGTAAAATCGTAGCCGTCCGCAAGCTGCTCGATACGACGCCCATCGATATCGAAACCCAGCGTGTCGTAATGCCGGCCGAAGGCGACGGCCAGGGGCAAGCCCACATATCCCAAGCCGATGACGGCAATCGATACCGAACCGTCGAAATGATCAACCGCAGCCATGCGTTATCCCTAAAACGAAGAGCCGGTTCGAACGGACCACAAAGCCCCTTGTGAACAGATGCGAACGCGATGCTAGCGGAATTAGCCGCTATTCCCAATTACATTCGAATGCTACCCATCGCATATATCCCTTGGGGTAGAAAACGCGCCTTACGAACAAAACCGGTGTGCAAGACCCAGCGCCGGGACGTCGTTTCAACCAGCGGCAATGAACGGACACGCCACCGCTAGCCGGGCCTGATATCCCAATAATCATCGTAAATCCGGGGAGACATACCGCGGCCGCCCAGCTTCGGCCAACCCACAAGTCAATCCGCACTCTGATAAACTCGCGCCTCGTTGCCAGCACGAATGGTCGACAGCAACGCTCGTCAGCCGCTAATCAAGCGGGCCTCGTAAAACACAGTCGATAATGCGCATGAAAATACTCGTCACCGGCGGCGCCGGTTTCATCGGCTCGGCGCTCATTTGCCATCTCATCGCAGAAACAGAACATGAGGTCGTTAATGTCGATGCCCTGACCTACGCCGCCAATCTCGACGCTCTCGAAGCCGCATCCGAAAGCCCGCGCTACGCGTTTGAACATGTCGACATCCGCGATGCCGAAGCAATAAACCGAGTGATGAATGAGTATCAACCCGACGGGATTATTCATCTAGCCGCAGAATCGCATGTGGACCGTTCAATCGACGGGCCGGCAGATTTCATTCAAACGAACATCGTCGGCACATTCAATTTGCTCGAAGCAGCAAGGGCTTACTACGAACAGCTTGAGTCGAATCGCAAGAAGAGCTTTCGCTTCCATCACGTCTCGACCGATGAAGTTTACGGCTCGCTAGGCGACGAAGGCTTATTTACGGAAAAAACCCCATACGCGCCCAACTCACCTTATTCCGCCAGCAAGGCAGGGTCGGACCATCTCGTACGCGCCTGGCAACACACCTACGGTGTGCCGACCGTACTCACGAACTGCTCCAACAATTACGGCCCCTGGCAGTTCCCGGAAAAGCTCATTCCGCTCATGGTGCTCAATGCGCTGAATGGTCGCGCCCTCCCCGTGTACGGCGACGGCCAGAACGTGCGCGACTGGCTATACGTTGAAGACCACGCCCGCGCGCTCGCGCTCGTGTTCGAACAAGGCAAAACCGGAGAACACTACAATATCGGCGGGCTTAACGAGCGAACCAATCTCGAACTCGTGCGCACCATATGCCACGAACTGAACGCTATCGCGCCGGACGCCAACATCGGCCCGCGCGAAGCACTCATTTCATTCGTCGACGATCGTAAAGGGCACGATCAGCGCTACGCGATCGACGCATCCAAGATCGAACACGAGCTCGGCTGGCGACCGATAGAAACGCTGGAATCCGGGCTGAAGCGAACGATTCGCTGGATCCTCGACCACCCCGAATGGGCGAAAACTGCTCGCGACCGAGGTTACGACGGCCAGCGATTGGGTCTCGCAAAGGGATAGTTAATGAAAGGTATTATTCTCGCTGGCGGTAGCGGCACGCGGCTCTACCCGATCACGATGGCGGTGTCGAAACAGCTACTGCCGGTTTACGACAAGCCGATGATCTACTATCCGTTGACGG
This sequence comes from Salinisphaera sp. C84B14, assembly GCF_040361435.1. Taxonomy (NCBI): domain Bacteria; kingdom Pseudomonadati; phylum Pseudomonadota; class Gammaproteobacteria; order Salinisphaerales; family Salinisphaeraceae; genus Salinisphaera; species Salinisphaera sp. C84B14. The sequence continues at coordinate 178,789 of NZ_APNL01000003.1, forward strand.
CGCTCATGCTCGCCGGCATCGATGAAATCCTGATCATCTCCACACCCCAAGATACGCCACGCTTTGAACAGCTGCTTGGCGACGGCAGCCAATGGGGTCTACAGCTTACATACGCGGTGCAACCCGAACCGGAAGGACTCGCACAGGCGTTCATCATTGCTGAAGATTTTATTGCGAACGACTCCTGTGCCCTCGTTCTTGGCGACAATATTTTCTATGGGCACGACCTCGAGCCACTACTACGGAACGCAGCGAATCAAACCAGTGGCGCCACTGTATTTGCTTATCCCGTAAACGATGCCAGCCGCTACGGCGTCGTAGAATTTGACGATAATGGCACTGCGCGATCGATCGAGGAAAAGCCCGAACGCCCCAAGTCCCGTTATGCGATTACCGGCCTGTATTTCTACGACAATCGTGTTGTCGATCTGGCCAAGCAGATCGAGCCCAGTCATCGAGGCGAACTCGAAATAACGGATCTCAACCGTCTTTATCTGGAAGCAGGCGATTTACGTGTACAGCGTATGGGTCGCGGCATGGCATGGCTCGATACCGGAACGCATGAGAGCCTGCTCGAAGCCGCAACGTTCATCGAAACGCTCGAGAAACGACAAGGCCTCAAAATCGCCTGCCCCGAAGAAGTGGCGTATCGGGCGGGCTATATTTCCGAAGCACAAGTTCGCGAGCTCGCCGAACCGCTTAAAAAGAATGGATATGGGCAATACCTGTTGCGCATACTCGAAGAACGCATCTTCTAAAGGCGGAGCAATCTGAAAATGGAAGTAGAGACCACCGCCCTGGAAGGCGTGCTCATACTCACGCCCAAGCGCTATGGCGATGATCGCGGCTTCTTCATGGAAAGTTACAACCGATCGACGTTTGCAAAGGCTACTGGTCTGGACATCGAATTCATCCAGGACAACCACTCCCGATCCACAGAGGGCGTGCTGCGTGGCCTGCATTACCAAATGCCCCCCCACGCACAAAGCAAGCTTGTGCGCGCGGTGCAAGGCGAGGTCTTCGACGTAGCCGTGGATATACGCCGAAATTCGCCCACGTTCGGCCTATGGACCGGCACACGCTTATCGGCCGAAAACGCGCGACAACTTTGGGTGCCGGCAGGCTTTGCCCACGGCTTTTTAGTCACGTCGGAAACCGCCGAAGTGATCTACAAAGTCGATGCGCCCTATGCTCCGGAATGCGAGCGCAGCATCGCTTGGAACGACACCACGATCGGCATCGAATGGCCCAGCCTGCAACAGCCGCCCCTCGTTTCTCCGAAGGATCGAGATGCACCGGCATTGTCGTCCGCCGATTTGTTCGAGTAAAACATGCGCATACTGATCACCGGCGCCAACGGTCAGCTCGGTCAGGCGTTGCAGGCAAATCCGCCGAGCTGGGCGCATATCACCGCACTGAGTAGCCGCGACCTCGATATAACCGATCCTAAGCGCGTACAAGAAACGGTGGCCGCGTCGCAGCCAGCGTGGATAGTCAACGCCGCTGCTTATACCGCAGTGGATAAGGCCGAAGAAGAGCCGGAACAGGCCAAGGCCGTCAATGAAACCGCAGTACGGCATCTCGCCGAAGCCGCGGATATTAACGGCGCGCGGTTACTACATGTGTCGACCGACTTTGTTTTCGATGGCACCGCCAATCGTCCCTATCGGCCGGACGATGACACAAATCCACTCAACGTGTATGGCCGAACCAAGCTCGCAGGTGAACGAGCAGCGATGGAAGCGACCCAAGGCGAGGCCATCGTTGTAAGGACAGCATGGGTATACAGTCGAGCCGGTAAAAACTTCCTAACCAACATGCAACGTCTGATGCGTGAACGGGACGCTTTAAATATCGTCGATGACCAACGCGGCACGCCGACCACCGCAAGCGATCTCGCCAGCGCACTTTGGGCTGTGGTCGATAAAAACGCGAATGGCGGCATCTACCATTTCACGAACAAAGGCGACGCGAGCTGGTACGAGTTCGCTGTAGAAATCCGCCGCCACTTAGTAGAACAACAACCTGAAGCGCGCTTGTCGGCTCTGGAGCCTACCGACACAGCAGGCTTCCCGACCCCGGCAAAGCGACCGGCGTATAGCGTTCTGAACTGTCAACGCATTTTCACCATTGTAGACATACCTCCACATTGGAAGACAGCGCTCAGGCGAGAGCTGGATGGCAGGGCTGAGCCGGATTTATGAGCACAGTGGAAGAGCCGTCTCGCGACCGACGCGTGCTCTATGTCGCGAATACCGACTGGTATCTGTTCAACTTTCGGCTCAACTTGATCAAGGAAGCTGAAAGACGTGGCTGGATACCGTATCTGGCATGTAGCGACAGCGGCTACACCGAACGCCTGCGATCCCATAAGTGGCCCGTTAAAACGCTGCCCTTGAGCACGAAAGGCGCGAATCCGTTCCGGGAAGCCTGGGCGCTTTACCGACTGATCCGAGAATGTCGCAAAGTCCGGCCCGACGTCATCCACTTGTTCACGCTCAAATGTGTGCTCTACGGCTGTTTGGCGGCGCCGTTCGTTCCGCGTGCTCGTATAGTGGGCGCGCTTACCGGCATGGGCTATCTGTTCACCTCACAGCGCGCCACCGTACGCCTACTCAAAAATCTTGTGCTGATTGCTCTTAAGCTGGGCTTGAAGGTGTCCAAAGCCCAACTGATATTCCAGAACGAGTTTGACCGCACCGAGTTCATAGATAATGGCTTAATACCCCGCGAGCGCACCCGCGTGATTCGCGGCTCCGGTGTGGATTGCGAAGCTTTCCATCCAATGAACCGCAAGCCATCCACGAATGATAAGCGCCGCCTTCTATTCTGCGGTCGTCTGATCGCGGAAAAGGGCATTCGCGATTATCTGCAAGCTACGGCCACGCTTCGAGAACAAGGATACAAATTCGATAGTCGTATTGCCGGCAAACCTTACCCCGGCAACCCGTCTTCACTTAGCGAACAAGAAGTCGCAGACTTATCAGTCAGTACTCTACACCGGTATCTAGGTCATCAGGATGACATGCCTGAACTGTTAGCGGCGACAGACATAGTCGTGTTGCCGACCTATTATCGAGAGGGCACGCCGAAGGTTTTAATCGAAGCGGCAGCGGCTGGTTGCGCTTTGATCACGACGACAATTCCGGCCTGTGAAGACATTGTCGAGAACGGCAGCAACGGCTACTACATCAAGCCAAGCAATCCTGACCAATTAGCCGGCGCCTTGCGAAAGATCCTAGATAGCTCATGGGAGACACTCTATGAGTTGCAGGAGCGCTCCAGGCAGATTGCGATCGAGCGGTTCAGCGACACCGAAATCAACAACCGTACGCTCGCGTGCTACAACGACTAAAAATCGACCAAGCAAAACGTGTGATCTTTGCCCACCACAATCAAGCTGTCGGCCAGAACTGATAAGGTAGCCACGCATCACTGTGTCCCGCGTAGTTGAGCCACACGAACATAACGGCGCCATATAGTCCGAGCAAACCGATACGAGGAAGTATTCGATCCTTTCGGCTAAAGAATTCGGGCAAGTAACTCGCTACAACGAGCTGAATCGGCATTAGATAGAGTGCAACCCGATCGACGGCGGTCGCCGATACTGCCAAGAGTGGTACACAAGCGAGGCACAGTACCGAGACCCAAAACCAGAGCGCGCGTTCCTCCGGTCTCATAACAAAGCGCTTACGGAACAGAATGAACGTTGCCGCCGGCAACGCGTTCATCATCGCGCGAATCGGACCGCCCTGGGCGGCTTCAGCGTAATCGGAGATCACATACTGCTGGTAGAGCGCATCGACGTGTTCCTGCAACAGCAGCGCGAACAATATCAGGCCAGTCGCACCGACCCATACGATCGACCATGTCCGGTCCTTGGTGTTCGCCAAGACGGCTAGTGGAACCAGGATAACGGCCGACTTATGAATTGTCGCCCCGATCGCGAGCAACACAACAAACCGAACAAGCCGCCGCCGTATCAGATATGTTAGCCCCCAAAGCACAAAACCAAAGGCCATGGCCTGTCGCGTATACCCCATCGCCATCACGGTTATCATGTAAGGGATGGAAACAGCCAGAGCTATTCGCGGGTCCGGCAACAACTGAACAAAGCGGATAAGGCCGTATACGAAAACGCCGGCTGCGACGAGGTTAACGAACCAGACGTCCAGCCCGAGCAACGCAGACACCCAGTTGAGAGCTTGGTAACCCGGGTCCTTCAACTCAAGCGCCCGATAGAACGGAAGCCCGTTCACATTTTCCAGATAGAAGAGATATCTATACCAGTCGGCACCCACCTGATAGCGCAGTCCAACAAAACACGCCAGGGCGGCACCGATCAGCGCCCATCCAAGCTGCGAAACACGCAACCTCGTGAGCGCAAGCAATACTGCACTAAAATATACAATCCAGTAAGCGATCATAAAAACGGTTTTCGCCCATATTCACAGCGGGAATTGAAGGAAAGTCTACCTTCAATTTCTTTGCAAGACGGATGGAGGCTACTCCACCATCCCGGCAGCATTACGGAGGATACAAGCCAAATTTGGCGCCTGCGCCTGCAGAGAGTAGTGGCTTTCCACCGCTAGCCGCCCACGCCTGCCAAACTCGACACGCCCCCCCGTCTGACTCAGCAGGCGATCAAGCGCAACGAACCACTGATTATCGCCTTCCGCCAACAGCCCGCAATCCCAACCTTCCACGATCTCGGTATTCACACCGACCGGCGAGGCCACCACCGGTTTGGCGCAGGCCATATACTGAATTAGTTTATAGCCGCACTTGCCGCGCTCCCACGGCTTGTCCGGCAGCGGCATGATTCCGATATCGAAGCTAGCAACGTGGTGAGCTTCCGTATCCTCGGCCCATGGCAACACCTCAACAGGCACTGGTCCGAACTGTTGCGCCAGCTCCGGGCGAGCGCCCACTAAAACCAAGCGGATAGGATGAGTCTGGTACAGTCTTTCGAATACTGCCCGCAGCGCTAAGACGTATTTCTGAGTCGAGGGGGAACCGATCCAACCGATCACGGGGCGGACATTTCCCGCATTGGGTACCGGCATGTATCGGGCGGCATCCACCACTGTCGGTATATGCCGGATATGCCTGGCGCCTGCCCGGGTGGCGCGCGCCGCTAGATACCGGTTGCCGCAAATCACAGTCGCAGCACCGGCCATGACGCGATCTATCTTGTGGCCCAGCAACTTCCGGACTAGCGCATGTCGCGAACTATCGTAGTTGTGGAACACCGCGTCATCATAATCGACGACGTAGGGCACGTTTTTCGGCATCAGTGCCCGCTCGAGCCTATAGGGTATAAACGGAAGAGCTTCCTTCTCTACCCACAGCAGATCGGAACCGGACGCTTCGCGTAAACACCTAACACGCGCGGCATAAAGGCACGCGATCGCAGAGATCGAGCGACCCTTCCCCGCATACAAATTTTCTAGATAAAAATTATTAAAGAGAGGACGCACTGTTATCTCGAGCCCCACGTCGTGAAGAAATCCGCAGAACTGGAGCGAGCGCAATCTACTACTGGCGCCCAAGCGGCTGTATTTAGAAAGTAACGTCACCTTCAACGGCGCAGACCCTGCAGTGCATGGGAATACAAATTCACCGTTGATTCCAACGAGTGGTGCATAATGCCAATCTCTCGACACCGTGAGCGAAACCGCTCTCGAGATGGCAGTACTTGGTCCGTGAACCAGACTGCCGCCGCCTCACGCGTTTCAAAACCGAATTCGTGAAGCAGCAACCCTACGTCAGGGGAAATCCCGGACGTATCTCCTACTCCCGCCGTAGCTAGCACCGGCACGCCGCACAGCAGATATTCCCCTAATTTAATAGGCGCAACGCCCTGCATTGAAAATGTGGGACGACGAAAAGCAAGCCCTAAATCAGCACTCGAGATATACATAGGAACATCGGCCGGAGACGCCGACCGAACAACTATCCGATGCGCCACCTCCGAGTGCTTTGCCACCGCGGAGCAAGCTATCTCTACCGACTCAGTTAAAATCAAAAAATAAGCATCCGATCGCCTTTGAAAAATATCGTGAAATACCGATAACATTTCCTCTAAGCAGTATTGATCTCCAAGAGAACCAACATATACGACCAGCGGAGAATCCTCTCTTACTCCCAACTCGGCACGAACTTCGGATCTAACATCCGATTCAATGAGAGTAAACCGCTGTGTATCCCGCCCATTCCCCACTATATGGAACCGCTCAACAGGTGTACTTGCCCCCGCCCTTGCTAAAAGGATATCGGCTGCTGCGCGGGTACGAGTCAGCACTAATTCGGACTGGCGCACAGCTTGAGCCTCGACATCCCGCAAAAAACGATAAACCACACCATTCGAAGACAGCCCGGCAAAATCAACCCTCTCATCCAATGGTAAACCGTCAGCGTCGAACAGCATCGGCAACGCCGTACTCTTTAACGCCCACATACAGGAAAGCGCTGGTAGCGTACTGCGCGGCATGACTACATCAATCTGCCAGTCTTGAATCGCTTCACGAATAAACTTGATTCCGTATAGCGCTGTAAGCAACGACCCAAGCGACACTGGCCTACGCCACACTCCAATTGAGCGATACGGTATATCCATTACTTCGCATGCGTCACGAGTTTTCTGGACCCGTTCAGCGCAGCTCCAAGTAAACTGCACGACGTGGAATTTCCAACCTTCAGCTGCTAGACAGCCGAATATCGGCAAAAATAACCCCTCTAAATATGAGACTTGCGGGCCGTCCCAACTAACAAATAAAATATTCATATGACTTTGCGCTCGAAAAGCAAACGTCGGTAAAGCCGATCAACCTCATCGACGTAGCGCTTAGCGCCAAACCGCGCCATCGCACGTTTGCGCCCATTCTGGCCCATCGAACGCCTCTTCTTCGTATCGTGGGCTAGATTAAGTATTGCGCTTGCTAGGTCGTCCGGCCGGCTAGGCTCAACCAGGTACCCTGTATCACCGTCTTTAACCACGTCTGGAATACCGCCGACATGCGTCGCCACAACAGGAAGCTCGGCAAACATCGCCTCGACCAGAACCAGCCCGAAGGCCTCACGGACGGACGCCAACGCGAACACGTCCATTAACTGATAGAAAGCCTGTGGATCCCCTTGATAACCGGCGAAGATCACGCTCTGCTCCACACCTAGCTTGCTAGCCAGATTATGCAAAGTCTCTTCGTCCGGGCCAGAGCCGACAATAAGAAGCTTCGCGCCAGGAGCCTCGTGAACAATTAAAGGCATTGCTTTGATCAGATCACTGGTACGTTTGTGGCTATCGAACAATCGACCCACCGTCCCTATCACGAAGGCATCGGCCGGCAACATTAATTGTTCTCGAATCACGCCTAGATCTGTGAGACTAACGCCCGGCCTCTGGGCAACCCCATTATTAATTAGTGTGACTTTATTCTTCGGGACAAAAATCTTTTTCTCTAAATAGTCAACAACAGCAGGAGAAACACCTACCATATGGTGGCAAAGCCCAGCGAACGCGCGATTCAATAACCGCCCGGTCCACCTCCGATTCTGTGGATCGCTAGTTTCTTCGCCGATAATCACCGGTACTCGGCCAAGAACGCCCGTCACGGCCGCTTGAGCTAAACCTTCAAACACTGCGCCATGAATAATGTGGGGCCGAAATTTGCGGACAATCCCTAGCGTCGCTTTATATGGTCTACGATCAAAAATCCCCCTAAATTCGCCAACTTGATGAATCTCGCATCCAACGTACGAAAATAGCTCGGGCAGCGACCCGACGGCCTTGGTACATACAAGTTGTTGCTCATAGATTGTTGGATCGAGATTCTGCGCCAAAGATAACCTAGTTTGTTCGACCCCCCCGGACCCCACGGTCTCGAGGCAATGCAGAACGCGAATCTTGCCCATCAGAATTCGCTAAAACTTTTAAAGTCGGCATGCTTCGCCCTCATGTCGTGCCCCCGTATTTGAAAAGATCGAAGTCCTTACGATAGATGTAGTATAAGGATGACTTCAAGAAATCCGAAATCTGAGCGGAGCCGGACACTCTTTTACCAATAAGCGGCAAATCGCGAGGCAAGCTGTGACGTTCAGCAAACCTTGGCCAATCATACGGCAGGGTTTCGAAGTATAGGATTTCGTCAAGTTCGACCTTTTGGACACTCACCCGTTTATAGTGGGGCCAAAAATGCAACCAACTAACCACTTTACGCGTGTTCAAGGGCGAGCTTGCCATCCATTGGCCGAAGTCTTCTGCCGACAAAAACAGGTCGATCTGCCGCCGTACGAACTCGCTATAGTCGTCGGAATAGCGAGCAGACCCTTTGAGCCCATTAAACGCAGACACAAATCGGTCGACTGGATCTCTAACGACCGCAAACTTAAAACACTTTTCAGTCAATTGTGGTTCGTATGTAAAATACCTACGCAGTGGAATAGGGCGGCCACGCTTACCCAAAACCGCCTTGCATATTGATCGACCCGCGTTTTTAGGGATATCGATAAAGATAACGCGCTTAGCACGATTTTGCCTAGTAAGTAAATTCTTCGCTGGAATGACAGATCGCACAATTTTATCCGACCAAAGCGGGGCAACGAATGCGATATCACGATTAGAAAGCTCAATCATTGATCAAGCGACTCATGCGAGAGTGCCGAGTAAAAGTGGTCTAAATCACGCACATAGTTCTCAGGCAAAAAACGACTAAGCACTGCGTCGCGACCGGCCTGTCCTATGTCAGGCAATACAGCGCGGTTGGCCCAAATCCGCTGGAGCTCCGCTGCTACCGCACTTGCGTCGGTCTTTTCGATCAACCAACCTGTACGATCATGCGTGATAATCTCTGGGGCCCCGCCCACCGATGTAGCGAGCACAGGTACTGCACAGCCCATTGCCTCTACGAGGGCGAGTCCGAAACCCTCTGAAATTGACGGCTGCACATACAGATGGCACATCGAAATTTTTGCGAATGGGCTTTCTTGGTAACCTAAAAAATGAATGTGCTCAGCAATCTCTAAGTCATTCGCTAATTCAGTGAGACTTGACGCCAAACTTCCATCCCCAACCAGCCATGCTTCCGCTGGTATCCCGCGATCTCGAAGAATCCCCGTCGCCCGAATAAGGGCTTCTGGATTTTTAACTGATTCAAGACGCCCTACGTAACCTAAACGAAAGCGTCCGTCTCTATGGTTAGATTGGCCAGGCATATGAGGAGGGAATTCAACTGGGTTATAAATACGCACAGCCTTCTCACTGGGAACCTCATCATGAACTACCAACCAGTTGACCACCGCGTTTGAGATACCTACGACTCGGTGTGCACAGCGAAATACCTGTTTAAATACCCATCTCGCACGCCTTCCATGCCTCGGGATACCAATCTCTTCTCCAACCCGAACCGGAACTTTGGCGAACCAAGCCGCAATAAGGGCGTGGAAATTCGCTTCGGCGCCGTGCGTATGCACTATTAAGGGACCCTCCCGTTTGAACATTCGCCATAACTGATATAACGCGCGCGGGTTGGGGATCTTGCATGAAAGCCCGAGGCAAGTAACTCGAACCGGAATGCTTGCTAAGTTAGCTGCTACGTGGCCCCCCTCACCAATTGCGCAGAACCGATGATCATACACACTCAGGAACGCACTTCGCGCCAGTATTTCCATATGCTTCTCAACACCCCCAAAATGGAGTGACGTAAGCACATGAATTACCACGCCATCAGGCGCACCATCACGTCTCGACATCAGCGTAATTCCCTGGATACGTGCAACCTACAGGGTTAAACATAACCTGATAATTTCTTCAGAGGAAAAGGATCGCATCAAAATACTGGAACTCTTGTCGAAGTGATTTTTAATCTTAAGCCTAACCACGTATCTATAACGAGCTTACTCGCGCACAAAAACAAAGATCTGACGGCAATCACGCATCTCAAGCCCGTCGGGTGTCGCTAAAGCAGAGTTGGCATACGAGTGTGAACCGCTCATTCGGTGCGTTAAAACTAACGACAACCTAACTGTCGAACTTTTTAAGGAAAATGCGGCTACCGTTAGACACAAAATGTCGTACGACAAAGCGGCAAAATCTCGCCCCGAGCAATACGACCCCAAAATATAGCAGCTCGTTTTTCGCTCGAACCGCTGTTTTTACGGGCAGCAGTCGTCGTATCTTAATGAGAAACCGGCGGGCAGATAACCGGTGGCCTGATAGAAGCGATTGAATCATCGCAGCAGAATAATATTGAGCAATTCTAATTTTTGCCGCCAAACACCCCGGGCCATTTGACTTCTCCTCGGCCGAAGAGCACGCAGCCTCTAAATATCCAATTCTGTCAAATGTATTAGAATCCAGATCATCAATTCGGCCGCCGTTATGCGCCATAGTGATATAACCAACCTGATCGCTAGATACCGATTTAGCGCCCGAGGCTAAGTAGCGTACACCATACTCCCAATCCTGGTGACGCCGTAACGACTCTGTCCATAAGCCAATTTGATCACACGCACCTCGTCTAAAAATCCCAGTAGCAATGGGAACACGGAAACCCTCCGTAGGCTTCGTTCGCGAAAATTTCCATCTCTCGGGGCCTACGCGAAACAAATGCGTACGCGGCGCCCCGCGCTGAGTGACACATCCCGACCACGCAAAAGAAGCACTTTTGTGTAATTGCAAAGCGAGCACTTGGGCTTCAATTTTCTCCTCTACCAGCACGTCATCGGAATCGAAAAATTGGATATAATCGCCGCGCGAACTCGTATAACCTAAGTTTCGCGCTGCTGGAGCGCCTTTATTGCGCTGGGAAATGAATATTACGGTGAAATCACTATTTTCTTTACCAAGCCGCCAATCTTCGACGATGCGATTCGTATCGTCAGTAGAACCGTCATCTACAATTACGACCTCGATTGGCCGATAAGTTTGATTGAAAACGGAGTTTAACGCCCGCCGGAGCAAAGCTGCTCTGTTATACGTCGGTATAATCACGCTAACTAACTTGTTATGAATCATTGTGGTAACTATATTCCACTCTTGACAAATATTAAGAAAAGCACGCTAACGCACATAATCTTGAATCACCGCGACCGAGACACCAGCAGGGAAAGCTTATTCTTACGTCTTCTCGAAAATACGCTTTTAGCGCGCTCTAGTACTGGCGCCGGCCCACGCGCCGAGCCTCTAGCTCATCGTGGACCGCGTCAAGACAACGCGACAACTCAGTTGACGAGACTTCGAACCCGCCCGACCGCGCGATTATCTATACGGCTGTGCACGTCCCCATGTTGCTAATATACATTTAGCTCATCCGCGATCGAGACTCCAGCAGGCCCAATTGTGAGAGCAACCCAAGTCCAGCAGGCCTGGAAGATCGCGGCCTCGTGGACTTAGCGCTTCGGTCATCTCTAGCAGGCCGAAACACGAGTACGCGGCCTTGGGCTCGACGCCGCAGCGCTCAGACAACGACATGCCGACGTGACGTTCGCGCTTGAGCCGTATCGTTTTTTTGGTCAGCTGCGAAATAGCATCGCTAACCTCTGTAAACCTCACTCGGCAGTGAGCTCAACTAATTACCTAGGCTTGACTATCACGCCCTCGACAACACGCTATTTCCTCAATCGTAATTACCCCGACGAACTTAAAGCCAAAAAGTACCGGTTGTCCTACCCCCCTTCGCGGCCAAAAGTAATTTACATAAGTGATCCCGCGTTACTTTCGCCACGTGAACACCTCAAGCACATCGCGTGCGGCGGATCGCCACCCCCCGATAGCCGTCCCAGCTCGCCAGTACTCACAACTTAATACGAGTCGTAGGAGTATGGCGACTCGCAGATGAAGTTTCGAGCGCCGTAGGTTAGCGCGCTCCGTCATAATAATCGCTGATCTCTCGTAATAGCACTTCGCCGAACGTAGCTCGTCGAGAAGTATCGGAGACGACGTATCTGAAAGCAGACCAAGAGCGATAGCTCGGTTCTGCAAAAACTTCGCGTGGTAGAGCAAGACATCAGCGGGGATTCTCTTCCGAAGCCTCCTTTTTAAATAACCTTTTCCGGGTTGAGCCGACGCCGGCGGCTTATTCTCTGCTGTGGCCGATTCTGAATGACGGCGCCTTTTGACCAGCGCCTCAGGAATATAGCAAGCCGAGCCAATACACTGGGATAGCCTCAATATCCAATCGTCGTGAGGTACAACATCGTTAGTTTTGGGGCTAGCTGGAAAACGATAGCTGTACGGCACGTCCTTGACTAGAAATGCCCTGAAAACCTGACCACACCCCATACCGCTCTGAAAAAACGGCATTGTCAATCGTGGGTAAACAATATACGCCGATGCCCAAGCGAAATCTCCTGTGCGCGTCAAATCGTAGTTGACCAACTCGGCCGGATGTGCGATCAGCACTGCCGACGGGTTTTTCCGAATGTACTCGGAAACGATTTCCAGTTTATCTAGCGCCCAAACGTCATCTTGATCGCAAAACCCGATCCAGTCCCCTGTACACAGACTTGCCGCCTTAAGGAAATTATCCGCGTAGCCAAGACGTTTTTCATTTTGATATACACGAACCTCAAATTCCGATTTCCTCTTAAATTGTTCTACGATTTCTAATGTGCGGTCTGTTGAGCCATCATCGCAGATTACTACCTCCTTCGGCTTCAAAGTCTGTCGAGCGAGACTATCCAACTGGTCATAGAGATAGCTTTGTCCGTTAAAAGTTGCCATCGCGATCGAGATTTTCGCACTCATTCGCCTAAACCCCTAGTCCCAAGAGAGGCGCCGCGGCCATACATAGAGTTGCACATAGCGTCGCTTGAGAGATATGCCTTTGTACAGATTGTAGCCCCCAATCGGCACCGTTCTGGATTGATGGGCAATCTTAATTCAAAGCCATATTGATATTTTTCACAGAGCACGATAGCTAATTCACCTAATTCCTAAATCGTCAAACGCGCGGTACCGCAGACCATTACACTTTGCCGCTTTAGCGGCTAAAGCCGCTAGCTCGTTTGCGCACGGCTTATCACTCTAGACTTTAAGGCTGACAGGCGAGCGCGACGCGCTTTTTCACCAAAGACGCGCCGCCTAAGCTAACGCTGAGGTCGTAGCGCAAAGGCGTAACCACATGGACAAATTTTAATCCTGCCTAAAGGCTGTCGATGTGGGCGCTTCAACATCAACAATTACTCCTCTTGTACGAATCCCACTCCAGTAACGACGGATGGGGGGGGGGGTTGGGAACAAATGAAAGCAATTCCAAATGTCGACGAATTTTTGAATTTAACTCGATCTGATTTTGGAAAAGGGGCTACTTATGAGGCCCCCAAAGATTTACGACCGTCGGCTATGCGTTTTGGGCAAACACTAATCCGAGACCGCGACCCAGGGCTCATTGAAAACGATTTCGAGCGAACGGTGAAGTCAGCGGCGTCGTTTGCACCCCCTCTTTAAACCCACGCTATTTACAGCCCGATTAGAATGCTACTGACTCCACGGCGGCCCTAGAAAAGATAATAACTGCCATCCCCGACTCGCCCACTACCAGAATCGCCAAGTAGAAATCGAAAATCGAACGCGATCTAATTCGGCACTACCGTTCCACAAAGACATGCGTCGAACTTTGACGCCGCTAGCTACCCAACAAGACACGTATATCATTCTTCTCACATAGATTTGCCACCCGCGGCTCCGCCCACCCAAAGTCCGCAACATCGTATCCCTTAGCGTCAAGAATCTCATGTATCGCCTGAGTAGGCGCTCCATAAACCCCGTGTGTTTCTACGATTATGACTCGCGGCCGGAAGCGCAGAGCGTCCAGTATTTCTGCTTCGGCTCCTTCGCAATCCATTTCCAAAACATCACATTCCGGAAGCTCGGACGCGGGCATCACCGGAAGCGCAAACGATTTGCCACCGTAAGCCTGTGAGTTACGAGCGATCGCAGCTGGGACCAGGGTCACGCGATCCTCAACGCCATTGCGGGCGATACATCGCTCAATCAACGGTAGTTGTCTTTGAGACGCTTCATAACAAGTTACTTGCCCTTCCTTACCGGCCAGATTTGCCGCAGAGACTGCTGTTATGCCGACACCACCTCCTATAACAACGACATGATCGCCATGCTTTACGGAGGAAACCAACCCTTCCATCAGTGCGCTTTCGTAATCGTGAACGTCATCCAGATATGATGGGCGAAATCGCTTTGGCAGCATACGGTCGAACAGTTTCCAGTCGTAGGGTGAGTCTATCCCATTGAAAACAACAGGCTTCACATCCGGAAGACATGGTCGTGTTATGTTCCGATGAACCCAACCCAGACCACGTACGGGCAACTTCGTTAAAGATTTGTCCATAATTCTCGATTTTAAATAGGGCTTCGAGCCACAAGTAGGGCACAAAAAACAGGCCGATCCTTGATGGGGTTGTCAGTTCATGAACTTGGTAGCGAGGTTTCTATGGTTAATCCTATATCGGTTACTAATTTCCTCATCGCGATGCGCTGGGAAATCTGCACCATAACTCGCCAGTCTTCTGCTTAGCGCCACCTGTTTAACTTTTTTTGAAATGCCCGCCGGTAAATGTGCGTTCTTCTCGAGAACGTTCGCAATTCGGACTAGCTTCAACGCGGAATAGCTCGGAGACATATTTGACCGACCCGTTTCAACGGCGCACTTCTCAATAGTAGCGCTGGATAGCCCCAAACGGGCAAAAAAGTCTCTAGTAATAGAGCCGCGCTGACGAGTGCCTTGATCTATCGCTGAAGCGTAAATGTTCTCACGGCCAAAAACAGCCGACCAACATTCTAGCGACGCGTCGGCAGCAATAATATGATCTTCCTGAGCCAGTGCGTCTACGAACTCATCGTAAGTTTCTGTTGCTTTAGTGGGGCCTTTAACGCGCTGTGACCAGAGGCTTTTCGCCCACGCCACCGGCTCCCGATAGTAAAATATAATTTTCACGTCGTGAAACCGTTCCTTTAACTTCTCGTTGAGCATGCTAATCGCTGCTCGATCGGCTCGATACTGCGCGAATATATGCTCACTGGACGCTACGACAAATTTTGCAGAACTGTTGGCTAGTTCCATGTCGAGATCTGCCCATAGCTGACCGCGAAGGCCTTCAAAAGCAGCAGGGCTCAAACGGTTCCTTGTGCGCGTCCAGTAGTGGCGACTCTCTAGAGTTCCGCTTGCTGCTGCAAGCTTCCACGCAGTCTCGCCACCCCAGGCCGCTAGCTGTTGTACGTCCAGTCGCTTTAGCTCGCTCTGGTTCGCTTTCAATGCATGCTGAAGCGTCGTTGACCCGCATTTATTCGCGCCAATATGCAAAAAAAGTTTCATAGCAACTCGTTTTTTCTCTTTTCGCTTCAAACAAAACCAACTTGGACAGACCTGCATCCGACTAAGCTGGCAAGAACAGAAACCGACGGGGTCAGGTCTTGCATTGTGCATGAATTAATCACGCCGAAGATTTTTATCTAATCACTGCTGCAGAATTATCAGCCTGCGCAAGATCCCCGAATTCCGCGCTCTGCTGAATAAGCTCGTCGTAACTGCCGCGAGCAGCGATTCGTCCGTCGTGGAGCATGAATACTTCGTGACATTTCTGAACCGTGGTCAGGCGATGGGCGATGACAATGAGCGTACGACCGCCGCGCATGGCATCGAGTTCGTTGACGATACGACGCTCGGTTTCGTTGTCCAGCGCGGACGTGGCCTCATCCAGCACGATAACGGCCGGATCGTGATACAACGCGCGGGCAATACCGATGCGCTGGCGTTGACCGCCGGAAACGCGAACCCCGCGTTCTCCGACAATGGTGTCGTAGCCGTCCGGCAACTTGTTAGTAATAAACTCGTGGATATTTGCGATGCGCGCGGCGCGTTCGACGGCGCTGTGGTCGATTTCGGCTTCCGCAAGACCATAGGCAATGTTGCTGGAGATGGTGCTATCGGTCAGGTAAATATCTTGCGGGACATAGCCGAGATTGGCCTGCCACTGGCTGCGATTTTCTTCAGTCAGCACGGTGCCGTCGATAAGTATTTCGCCGGCGCTGGGTTCAAGCAGGCCCAGGATGATATCAGCCAAGGTTGTCTTGCCGGCGCCGGTTTGGCCAGTGAGCGCGACAAAACTGTTGCACGGGATAGTCAGGGTGATGGCGTCGAGCGACGGCGCGCTGGTATTGGGATAGTGATAAGTAAGATTACGCAACTGGATTGTTTGGTCGAAGACCAGTTTTACCGGTTCGTGAGGGCTGGTAGCGACATTGGATTCGGGCAGCGTCTGCGAAGGTCCGCTAGCCGCTTGCGCAGGCGGCTGATGCGCGGTCAAGTCCTTCTGCAGAGTGTCCAGCACGGATTGATTGAACCGCCACTGCGCAAAGCCTTGATAGATATTCTGCAGCGCCGGCAACAGGCGATAGCCGGCCACAACAAACGCGCTGGCCAGCGGTAGTGCTGATTGCAGCCCCTGGCCACTGGCCAGCAGGTAAAGCATGGCAGCCATGACAATGCCGAACGCCAAGCCTTCGATGGCATAGCGCGGGACTTGAGCCAACACTTGACTTTTGGCCATGGCGTTGGCAAATGTCCTTGCGGCAGGGTCGTAGCGATGGATGAAGTGGGCTTCCCGATTAAGCACCTTCACTTCCTTGACGCTGCCAAACGCCTCACCCACGGCCTTGAACCGCTCGGTGTTCGCTGCCATTCGTGTTCGTCCGGTACGCAGCAACACGCGTCGAATAGTAAGATAAACCAGCAGATAAGCGCAGCCGAAGATGAGTGTTACGGCTAACGCCAGTAGCGGTTCCAGCCAGAAGAGAAAACCGACGATCATCGCCGCGGTGATACCAAAGGCCAGCGCCTTAAGCGCTGGCATGAGGACGCCGTTAGCGAACTGCTGGGATTCGATGAGGATGTTCTTGCCGGTCTCCGCGGAATTGCGGTTGAGGAAAGTCTCGTAGGGCTGGTTCAGGTAGCCTTCCAGCAGGCGCGCCGAGATACGTCGCTGTACGCCCCAGGAAAAACGCGTCATCAACCAGATGGTAAGCGCAGTGACAACATTACTAAGAACAAGGATCGCGAGTAGTACGCTGCCGATGAGGATTAGAAAGCCATTGACCGACGCGAAACCCAGCACGGTATAGAGCCAGTCGAGCGCGGCGTTGGTGTGAACGTGTTCCGGGTTCGACAGCAACGAGACGAAAGGCAGGATCACGCCGACGCCGGCCATTTGCATGATGCCCATGGTGAACATGGCCGCCAGCACGCCGGCGAAGCGCACGCGTTCGGCGGGCGAGAACAAGGCTAGCATTTGGCGGAGGGGTCGAAACATGCGGTTTTGGATGGAGCTTTTTGGATTGGATGAACGGTCAGTTCGCGGCAGTTATCAGCATGTCAGTTTACGGCTTTAGCCTAAACCGACCTACTTAAGCGGAGTGCAAACCCTTAGCGCTAGTATTGATAGGCGTAGTAACCATACTTACTGTAACCATATCGACGTCGATCAATCCGCAGACCGTTGAAGATAGCGCCCGTAAGTTTCAAATCGTCGCGATGCATACGACGAACCGCCTGGTCGACTTCGTGGCCCGTGCTGTGTTCGCTACGGACGACGAGGAAGGTCGCTGCAACGTGATTGGCTACGATGTTAGCGTCCGTGACGTTGAGCACCGGCGGCAAGTCGAACAGCACGTAGTCGTACTTGCTTTCCAGCTTTGTTTTCATCTCGTCGAAATGGCGCGAGATGAGCAGTTCCGCCGGGTTCGGCGGGCGTTTACCTGTCGTGAGAACATCAAGATTCTCGACCTCGGACTTCTGGATTGCACCGTCGACGGTCATGTCGCCCGAAAGCACTTCCGAAAAGCCCGGCCCCCGCTCCAGGCCAAACGCGCGGAACAGCTGGCCGCGGCGTAGATCGCCATCCACCAGGAGTACACGCGCTCCGGCCTGGGCAATGAGCGCGGCTGTGTTGGCGGCGATAAAGCTCTTGCCGCAGCCCGGCGTCGGGCCGGTAATTGCGATGAACTTGGTGTCGCCCTCGATCATGGCGAACTGCAAACTCGTACGCAGGCTACGAATACTTTCAATCGTGGGATCGTCCGGCCGGTTGATGGCCAACAGATTCAACTGCCCCTTACGATTCGCACTGCCCGCTTCCCAGCTGGAAAACGGCACGGTCGCATAGACCGGCAGGCCGTACTGCGATTCGATTTCGTTGGGATCGTCCACTGTGACACGCAGCAGTGCCCTGGTGAGGATCAACAAGATCGCGGCGACGATGCCGCCGATAATCCCGATCATCAGCCAGAGACCACGCTTGGGCGCGATTTTACCGCCGCTGGCGTACGCGCTATCGACGATATGCGACACGCCGGTAATACCTGCCTTGGTGATTTCCAGGCCCTGGGAGGTGTTCAACAGCTGCGTATACAGCTGGTTGTTAACCTCCACCTCGCGGCGCAGCTGCAGAAGTTGAGACTCCGCCTTGGGCAGGGTCTTGAGCTGCTCCTGCAGCTCGTTGCGCTGGCGCACGAGGCTGGCACGCTTTTCGTTGGCCGCCTGCACCTGTGGCGCTTGCTGCGTGAACTCCTGTAGCAGCTCTTGGCGCTGTAGCTCGGTTTGCGCGATCTGCTGATCGATATTGGTCAGCCGCTGGAATACCGAGTTCGCCTCTGCGCTTAAATCCAGCGTACCGCTTTCAGTCTGATAGTCACGCAGCTTGGTTTCGGCAAGATCTCGTTCCTCCTTTAGTTCAGGCAACTGCTGCTTGAGGAAGTCGAGCCGGCGCTGGGCCTGCTCCGACTGTTTTTCTACGTTCTGCTGGATATACGCCGTCATGACCGAATCCAACTGCCGTTCGGCCTCCGCCGGTGAACTGCCCTTGAGGGTCAGGTTCAAAAGACCCGACGCCGGCGGTTGCTCTACGATCGTAAGCTTGGACTGCAGCCCGCCGATGGCCGCTGGCCGCGGCACGTAGCGCACGTTGAAGTGGGTGCCCGGGTTTGCACGCAGCCCTTCGACGAAGATTTTCATCGGGCCAATGCCAGGCGCCCGGCCGGATGCCGTGGTGCCTACCTCGCCTTGCAGAACCTGTTCACCACTACGGGTGAGCAACGTGAAGCGATTGTCCTCGTTCGCGACGAGCTGAAACGATGCCGAGTTGACGGCATCCGGCAGTTCCATACGGGTGACGTTGACGGACTCGTTGCCCCAGGCATAGCCACCCAAGAACGGTACGTTCAGGCCGTTCTTGAAATTGGCCGTGACGAAACGAGCCACTGGCTCGCCGATAACCGGGAAATACTCAGGCGCGGCTCGTACGCGCAGGTGCAGGTCGTCCACCGCGTCGCCAACGACCGAGCGCGAACGAATAACCGCCGCCTCGGCGGTGACCGCCTTGATCGCTGAACCGCGCGCAGCCGCCTGCTGCTCCATGAACGCCTGGGGCGCCATGTTCTGGCTTTGCTCGACACGCATGAGCGAGGTGGCCTGGTAGACAGGCGGGGTCTTCCAGGCGAAATAAGTCGCGACGATCAGCCCCAGAATCGCGAAGGCCAATATCCACGGCCAGCCGTCAAGCACAATCCCGATGTACTCGCGAATATCGATTTCTTTTTCATCGTCGGCCGCGTTGGCATCACGCCGCTCGTCTGTTGCTGCCAAAATCGTCTCGTCTAGTTGTTGTCGTCGCCGATACGGTCGTAGAGGTAATAACTCTGCGTAAAGGCGTTGAGCGAGGGAAGAATAAGCGCAAGCGCACGGTTGAAGTTCACCAGGCTCGCCGGTGCCGCGAAGACTACGTCGCGCGGCTTGAGTTCAAATTGGTTTGCAAGCAGCAGGCCACTCACATCGCTTGCATCGAGCTTGTAAATATTCGGCCTTAGCACCGTTTTGACACCGCCGTCGCGTGCCGGCTGGCTGTCCACGAACCCGCGAACCACGTATATCGCGCTCGTATTGGCGCTACCAAGGTTCACGCCTCCGGCGTCGGCCATGGCATCGCTAAGCGACATGCCGCCAGTAGAGTACGGCAGAGCTGTCTGCTTGCTGAACTCACCCACCATGAAGATGCGGTTGGCGCTGTCATCGATGAGCAGTCGATCCCCGGGCTGCAACGGAACGGGCCGCCCCGTCGCGTAGATCTGGTTCAGGTCCAGCGGCGTGGATTCGCCGTCGCGTATGAGAATGACATTCTGTACGCCGACGCCACCGCCCTCTTTCGTGCCGAGCGAGTCGCACTGGTCGAGTGCTTCCAGCACAGTAAGGGTCACGTCGGTAAACGGCACCGTACAAGGCTTGGCGATATCACCCGAAATATAGATCCGCTGGCTGCGATACTCGCGTACACGCACGTCCACCTGCGGCTCTCGAATATATTGCGACAGCCCCTTGGAAATACGCTGGCGCAACTCGCGCAACGTCATGCCCTGGACATTCACTTCACCCACATAAGGGTAGTAAATACTTCCGTCGGCGTTTACCAGTTGGCCTTGCATGCCGTCGCCGCTTGTGGTACCAGCCGGGTTGGTCAGTTCTGGGTGGCCGAACACAATGACCTGCAGCACATCGCCCGCGCCGATCGTATAGTTCACAACTTCCGAGGGCGCTGTGGACACTCGCTGCTGGGCTTCGCCCAGTGGTTGGGACGCGGCCAGCTCCTTCTGATGACGGATAAGCCAGGGCGTAATTTGCAGTACGCGCGGCTCGTAATCGATTTCCTGGTTCGAGAGCTCTTCGTCGTACGTCGCGGCGTTATCGTTGCCGCCGAAGCTGTACCAACTGCCGCTATCCATGGCATCCGAGCTATACCCCGGCAGTGCGCAACCACTAATGCCAAACAAGCCGCTAATCAGCAGCCCCGCGATCGCGCAGCGCGGCACACCATGACGTGCGCGCCGTTGCGCGCCCCCTTGACCCAAGTTCGCCATGCTCATTCCCCTAAATTTCGTTATCGGGCCGACAGCGCGCACGCGTTGGCTCATACCCCAGCGGAGCCAGTTTACGCGATCTCTGGTATTCAAACCCCAAAAATTCGGCATCTTTAATTATGACTGGCGATGAAGACTACTTGTGTTCCGCTCTAGCCGGTGCCGTGTTTGCCGGTTCCTGCCGGCTGCAAACGTGCCAGCCACTGCGCCACACCCTTGTCGATCTCGGCATAGGCGCTTTCGAATACGTCGTCGCTTAGACGATAGGGGTCCACGATGTCCGCGCCGCCGGTCCAGTGCGATGTAAGAAATACACGACCGCGGCATTCGGGATACTGTGCACACAGCCAGTCTTTCTGCCCAGCTTCCATCACCAGCACCAGCTCGAAGGATTGCAGCATGGGGCGGGTGACCTGTTGGCCACGATGCGCTTCCAGCGATAGCCCTTCTCGAACGGCGATTGCCGCGGCCGGGTCGGGCATCTTGCCGCCCACCACGGCACCGATACCGGCCGAGGCCACCTGCATTTGCGGGGCGTCGCGGCGCACCAGCCCTTCTGCCAACGGGCTTCGGCAGATATTGCCGGTGCATACACAAAGAACGCTTTGGATTTGCATAGTCGAAGGGATTCAGGGGAATTCAGTCACAGGTGCTGGCCGTACATAGCCCGCGCCGGACCCAGCGCACTCGCAAGATACGCTGATATGCCGGCGTGGCGATGGCTACCGGTTTACGGCGTGATGTTCGCCTCGCCGCGCAGGTTGCCCAGCTGGTCGACCACGCGCACCTTGTCGTATTCGCCTGCCGGCGGGCGAATGGCCACGCAGGAGGCAATCAACGCCTGGCTGACGGCCGCGTCCAAGCGCGGTGCCTTCCACTCCATACCAATGGTGAGCGTGTCGTTTTCGATGGCCGTTTTGTTCTTGTCCAGCGCGACCGAATAACCGCCGGTCGGGCGTTGCCCCATTTCCACGACGACTACGCCGTTGGGCGACGCCATGCTCGGGCTGAATTCGCTGATGCTGCGATAGTCGATCCAGTTGCCGAACTCGGTGGCGTTATCGAAATACAGGGCGTTGGAATCCTGCGAGGTGGTGCCGCAGTACTGGCTTTCGCCGATAACCTTCGCGCTCGGGCCACCACGGCCGGGGCCAAGGGCACAGCCGGCCAGAACGAGTACCAGCAAACCGGAAAACAGCGATCGCGTCATGGGTAAAAACATTCGGTTGATCGATTAAAGCGGATTTCGGAATGCCGCGAAGCCTAGCATGAGGCGGCGGCGGTCGGATATGAACGCAGCGCGGGTATCGGCCGTTGGACGGGAAAGTTTCGGGTGGGCTGGGTTGCCGCTGGTGGGGATGGTTGGGCTGGGATACGTCGAACCTGCGCTGTAGCGATTTTGCAGCCTTACGGATTCGAATAGGTATTGCGGGCTTCGTTCTTTGTTGGATTACGCTGCGCTAATCTAACCTACGAGCTGGGTTCTTTGTTGCGTTACTCTTGGCTAACCCACCTAGGGTTCGGCTTGATGTTCACCCTCAACTGCTAGTATGCAAGTGCAAACATAGGTTCGTGCGACATGTCTAAGCTAGACGGCCTTAAAGAAGAGCTCGCCTATCTCAAGCTATGGCTCGGGATCATGTGATCGGCTGGCTTCTGACGAGCGCACATACAGCAAGCTGGTTCTTATCGCTCGGTGGCTTCATAGCACTGGCATCAATTGCCGCCGGATGCACTGCGCTTCACCGGCAGATTGGAGTCAAAATCAGAGAAATTTCGGAGTTATAGCTATGGAAGTATTAATGGCGATAGTCCTCGTCGCGGGCGCCGGGTTTCTCACGTACTTAGCCCTGGATGCCGTGCGCCGCACCAAATAGAATACCGGCAGGCCGTGAGCCAACGTGGGCGCGCCGCGTTGGCAATTCCAAGCGCGGTGGCCCGATTGCCGTTGCGGGCTGCGTTCCATGTTGGATTAAGCTGCGCTAATCCACCGACGCCCTATTCCGATGTCAGCAGTTCCTTCAAGCGCGCCGTCCCCACGGCGCAGCCATCGCCGAGTAAACGTTGCCGCACGCCAACCAGGTGATGATCTTCTTTGTCCACGAGCGCGATGATCTGTGCCAGCCGGAGCCGACTGTCTGGGTTCAAAGCGGCACCCCGGTTCGACGCGCTTCGGCATCGATAGCACGTAAGGGATGGCGGCCATCATAGACCACGATATCGATTCGCCGCTCGCCCAAACGGCGTAGCAAACGCGCGTGAAGTTGCAATTCGTGATCAAGCAGCTCAGCGGCGTCGCCGATGCTTTCTATGTGCAGGTCGATATCACCACCGCGGGCCTCGTCATCCACGCGTGAGCCGAACAGCCGAACGCGGGCGTTCGGCCCGAATACGCGTGAGACTTCTTCGCGGATCGCGTTTCGCTGGTCATCAGTCAGACGCATACGCTCTCCTGGTTCGCGTTATTTACGACGACAGATCATTGGCGCGCCGGTGTATCAGATGATACCTCACGACGGCGACCGTCTTCGTTTGCGTTGGCCGCGTAGGTTGGGCTAGGCCGAAGGCCGTAAGCCAACATGGGGCCGCGTTGTGGCCGGTTGATACTTTGCGGCTTGAAATCGGCTCCCGTGGCTGCGTTCTTTGTTGGGTTACGCTTCGCTAACTCAACCTACCGGCAACGTCACATGCCGCCCTGTTAGAGCGCGTCGTGGTCGGTGAGGCGGCCGGTAACGAACTTATGAATGATGCTCGATATGAGTGTCTGGTAGGGGACGCCCTCGCGAAGCGCGCGCGCTTGTAATAATTCCAGATCTTTTCCAGACATGCGTACATTTACATGCTTGTCTTTTTTAAACGTGCGCCGTGCGGCACGTACATAGCCTTGCCGCATTTCAGCGGTCAATACTGACTCGAACTCGCCTCGCTCGTAAGATTCGAGTATTTGCTTTTCTTCGTCCGTCAGGGCCGATTCGTTATTCATCAGACACCTCTAGATAATGCTTGGTCGCTTTCCGACTCGGGATGATCGTTTTCAGAAAACAACCTTCGCTCGACTCGACAAATGGCACCAGCCAAGCGTAGTTATCTATTTCTACGATGAAAATTTTTTGGTCCGGATATTTAGCCGGATTGTGATGCGCTACGACATCGAGCAGGCCGCCCTGCTCAATCAAGAAAACCACTCTTTCGAAAGAAATGCCGCGACACTTCACCAGCCATTCGTTCTTTTCGACATTCCAATCAAAGCCCGCCATTTAGCTAGGTTACCATCGCGTGTGCCGGTCCGGAATACAGCCGCTTCGATTGGCTTGGGCCGGCAGGTCGTAAGCCGACGCGGGGCGGCCTCTTGGCGGTTTAAGGTTTTGCGTATCGGAATCGACGCCGGGGCTTCGTTCGTTGTTGGATTACGCTTCGCTGATCCAGCCTACGAGCGACGCGGCGGGCGCGTCAGGCGCGACGCGAGGTATCGGCTAGGCCGGCTTCGATATAGTCGTGCTCGATCAGGTAGGCGACGATTTGTTCAACGCCCTGCTCGATGCTGGTTTCGCCCGTGCGCACATGAATTTCCGGGTGTTCAGGGGCCTCGTACGGTGCGCTGATGCCGGTGAAGTTGGGAATACTGCCGGCGCGGGCCTTCTTGTACAGGCCCTTAGGGTCGCGCTGCTCGCACACCTCCAGCGGCGCGTCCACGAACACTTCCAGGAAATCGTTTTCGTCGCGCTGCGACAGGTTGCGGGCCATGTCGCGGTCTTGCCGGTAAGGCGAGATGAAAGCGGTGAGGTTGATGATGCCGGCGTCGCGAAAGAGCTTGGCCACTTCGCCGATGCGGCGAATATTCTCGATGCGGTCTTCCGGGCTGAATGCCAGGTCGCGATTCAAACCCGTGCGAACGTTGTCGCCGTCCAGGCGATAGGTCCGACAGCCCATATGATAAAGCCGCTCCTCGAGCGCCACCGACAGCGTGGATTTGCCCGAGCCGGACAGGCCCGTAAACCAGATGGTAAAGCCGCGGTGCTGGTTGAGCTGTTCGCGGTGCTTACGGCTGACGGTGCCTTCATGCCAGACGATGTTCGAGCTTTTATTTTGGGTCATAGGGTGTCCTGATTAATCGATACGGCCTGTGATACGCGATCGCTCATGTGTGCGTATCGCGCCCCCGCGTGCCCGGCCAGTCGTAAAATACCGCAAAGCACGCGCTTCGGCACATGCGGGTGTTAGCGCTTAAGGCCGGTGTGCAGACTGCGCCGCGACGAAACCACGATTAACAGGCATCAAACGGCGGTGGGCGGACGACCGGGCAACGCGGCCCGTTGCCCGTCTGGCGCCGGCCGCGCCGTGCACGTAGACCACTGGACGCGAAACGCGTCAGGCCGCTGCCTGCAGCGCCTTTTGCAAGGCGACGAGCGTGTCTGCCGCGCCGGTCTGCAGACAGACATCGCAGTAGTCCGATATACCCGTGCGCTGCGGATTGATTTCGAGCGTGGCGTTGCGCTGCATGGCGGCCTGCTGCACGGGCGCGGCAATGTAAGGAAACACGGCGCTCGTTCCCACCACCATGACCAAGTCGAAGCCCTCCCCCAGCGCCTGCTCGTACTGACTCACCGCGCGCTGGGGCAGCATTTCGCCAAACAGCACGACATCGGGCCTGACCACCCCGCCGCAGTCCGAACAGGCCGGCGGCAGCGTATCCAGCCCGGCATAGTCCTCGACCGTCGCCTGCCAATGGCACCGGGTGCATTTGAGCTGGTGGATGGTGCCGTGCATTTCGATGACGTCGCGGCTGCCGGCGCTTTTGTGGAAGCCGTCCACGTTCTGCGTGAGCACGCAAAAGCGCTCGAACTTCGGCGCCATGGCGGCCAGGGCCCGGTGCCCGTCGTTGGGCAACGCGCCCCGGCAGGCGCGTTCGATCTCGGCAATGTATTTCCACGACACCGACGGATCGCGCTCGAACATACCGCCGGATAGCGCCTCTTCGATCGAGATGCCGTCGGCGGTCAGTTCACGATCGTACAAACCGCCCACCCCGCGATAGGTCGGCAGGCCCGAATCCGCCGACATACCGGCGCCGGTTATCACGAGCACTCGCCTGGCTTGAACCAAAACGTCTGCGGCGCGTTCCATGGCGGTGGCGTCGGATTCGCTGGGCACGTGGGGTAGACTCCTGGATCAGTGGGTTCGTCGCGACGTAACCACGACTCGAACCGGGCATTTTGCCCAAACCGCTGGATCAGACCAATCTTTCATGTCGTGGTTCAATGCCCCGGGCCCGCGGTGCGACCTCTCGCCGCGCGGCTCGCCCGCCCCCGTCGGTTGGATTAGCGCAGCGTAATCCGACAAGGAACCGTGCTAGTCCGCCGATACCCAACTGTGGGCGCCAGGGTATGTCATCCACGCGTCTTTTCGATTCGTAGATCGATCCAGCTGCTGCGGATATTGCCGCCCATTCCCTAACGCGCTGCTGACATGCCCCAAACCCGAAACCTCGTTCTCGTGCTAGGCGACCAGCTCGATTTGAATCTATCCGCGCTCGACGGCTTCGACCCGGAACGCGATGCGATCTGGATGGCGGAAAACGAGACCGAAGCCACCCATGTGTGGTGCCACAAGAAGCGGCTGGTGCTCTTCTTTGCCGCCATGCGCCACTTTCGCGATGCGCTGCGCGAACGCGGCTTTACCGTGTACTACCACGAACTGCAGACCGACCGCCGTCGCGACAGCGGCCCCGATTTCGCAGCTATCCTCGCTGCAAGCGTACGCAAATTGGCGCCACAGCGACTGGTCATGACCGAATGCGGCGATTATCGCGTGCAAGAGATGCTTGCCCAGTGCGCGAGCGACCAGGACCTGAACCTGCAGGTACGCCCTGACCGCCACTTCTATTGTTCGCTCGACGCATTCGAAGAATGGGCCGGCTCGCGATCGAGCATGGTGCTGGAAGACTTCTATCGCGAGATGCGGCGCTCGGAAGACGTGCTCATGGACGGCGACAAACCTGCCGGCCAGGCATGGAACTTCGACAAGAGCAATCGCGAGTCCTTTGGCCGCAACGGCCCCGGCGAGCTTCCGCACGTACGCGGCTTTCGCCCGGACGATACAACCCAGGCCGTGATCGACATGGTCGAACAGCGATACGGCGATCACCCGGGTCATACCGAAGGCTTCGACCTGCCGGTGACCCACGCCGAGGCGCGTACGGCCCTGCGCGATTTCATCGACAACCGTGTGTCTCAGTTCGGCCCCTATCAGGACGCGCTCTGGACCGACCTGCGCTTTGGCTATCACTCGCGGCTGTCGGCCGCGCTCAACCTGCACCTCATTGGCCCCCGCGAATGCGTGGATGCCGCAGTCGACGCCTATCGCAACGGCAACGCGCCCATCGAAAGCGTGGAGGGCTTCGTGCGCCAGATCCTCGGCTGGCGCGAATTCGTGCGCGGCGTGTACTGGCTGAAAATGCCGGGCTACATCCAACGCAACGCGCTGCGTGCGCAACTGCCGGTACCGCAGAGCTACTGGGACGGCGATACCGATATGGCCTGCGTGGGCGACGCCATGGCCAACGTGCTCGACAACGGCTATGCCCACCATATCCAGCGGCTGATGGTGCTCGGCCTGTTCGCGCTCAACGCCGGCGTGCACCCGCGCGCCTTCCATGACTGGCATATGGCCATGTATCTCGACGCGATCGACTGGGTGAGCCTGCCCAACGCCCTGGGCATGAGCCAGTTCGGTGACGGCGGCGTGCTCGGCACCAAGCCGTATTGCGCCTCCGGCAACTACATCAACAAAATGAGCAACTATTGCAAGAATTGTCGCTTCGACTACCGCAAGGCCACCGGCGACGATGCCTGCCCGGTGACCACGCTGTATTGGGACTTCCTCGACCGCAACGTCGAACACTTCGAGAACAACCAGCGCATGGTGTTCCAGGTGAAGAATCTGGAGAAAAAGCGCAACGACCCCGACCTGATGGACGCGATTCGCGAACAGGCCAAGCGCTTGAAAGATCGCATCCACGCGGGTGAACGTATCTAGTCGCACCAAAGCCCGGTCGGCTTACGGCCTCCGGCCTAAGCCAACCTCGGGTTCTTGCGGCCATGATTCAGACAACTCCAGACAGCAGAGGCATCGGGTGCGGCCACGCTTCCGTATGATCGGCCTTTCGTACGCGCGGCCAGGGGCCGCACTATTCAGCTAGAGCAAGACCTATGAAAGAACGCGTCATCGTTTGGTTTCGGCGGGATCTACGCCTCGCGGACAACCCGGCCCTGCGCGCCGCTCTGGACGGCGATTTCGATGCCATCGTGCCCCTGTTCATCCATGCCCCGCATGAACTGGGCGCATGGGCGCCCGGCGCGGCACAGCGCGTATGGCTGCACGAGTCGCTTGCCGCGTTCTCCGAGGCGCTGGAGGTGCTGGGTTCGCGGCTGATTATCCGCCAAGGCGACAGCGCCGACGTACTCGATACGCTGGTCGAGGAAAGCGGCGCCACGGCGGTGTACTGGAACCGGCTGTACGACCCGCTCACCATCGAACGCGACAAGAAGGTCAAGCAGCACCTCGAAGACAACGACATCCAGACCGCGAGCTTCAAGGCACACCTGCTGCACGAACCGTGGACCGTGGAAACCAAGCAAGGCGGCCCGTACAAGGTATTCACGCCATTCTGGAAGGCAGTCAAGAATCGTGCTGTGGATACACCGCTGGCCGCGCCGACGTCGCTGCCCGATGTATGGTCGCGTATCGGCTCGGAGTCGCTGGCGTCACTTGAGCTGCGCCCGAAAATCGAATGGGATCGCGGCATCCGCGACACCTGGTCGCCCGGCGAGGACGGCGCCCACGAACGGCTTGAGACCTTCCTCGAAGACGTGCTGGAACAATACGACGACAGCCGCGACGAGCCGGCACGCTACGGCACGTCCTATCTTTCGCCGCACTTGCACTGGGGCGAAATCGGGCCCCGTCAGATCGTGCATCGGGTCGAAGAATGGCTGGACGACCATCGCGAAACCAAAACCCTGCGCACCCACGCCGACAGTTTTCTGAGCGAGATCGGCTGGCGCGAATTTTCCCACCACGTGCTTTACCACTTTCCGAACACGCCCGAGCAGCCGCTCGATGCGCGCTTCAAGGACTTTCCGTGGTCGGGTGACGACGAAGGCCTGCGCTGCTGGCAGCAGGGCTGTACCGGTATTCCCATGGTGGATGCCGGCATGCGCGAGCTTTGGGAAACCGGCTATATGCACAATCGCCTGCGCATGACGGTGGCGTCATTTTTGACCAAGAACCTGCGCGTCGCCTGGCAGCACGGCGAACGCTGGTTCTGGGATACGCTCGTGGATGCCGATTTGGCCAACAACACGCTGGGCTGGCAATGGGCCGCAGGCTGCGGCGCCGATGCCGCGCCGTTCTTTCGCATCTTCAACCCGGCGCGTCAGGGCGAGCGTTTCGATAAACAAGGCGAGTACGTCCGCCGCTGGGTACCGGAACTGGCCGATCTGGAAAATCGCCATATTCACGAACCGTGGAAGGCGCCCGCGAAAGCACTGAAAGCCGCGAACATCACCCTGGGCGAGGATTATCCTGAACCGATTGTGGACCTGAAGGAGTCACGGCGCGAAGCGCTGGCCGCCTTCGACGAGATCAAGAACGACGATTGAATCAGGTCACATGACGGGGGCGTCACCCCAAATCCGGACAAAAAAAAGGCTCCCTAAGGAGCCTTTAGTCGTCATTCCCGCACATTGTGGTTTTTGGTTATCCGTTAACCGGATATCGACGGGAAAGCTTTTGTAGTTGTCGTCGGGTCGG
This sequence comes from Salinisphaera sp. C84B14, assembly GCF_040361435.1. NCBI lineage: Bacteria > Pseudomonadati > Pseudomonadota > Gammaproteobacteria > Salinisphaerales > Salinisphaeraceae > Salinisphaera > Salinisphaera sp. C84B14. The sequence goes on from NZ_APNL01000003.1 coordinate 208,520, forward strand.
GTGACCGTGGTTCTGCCTCCGAAAGCGCCTGCCGCCTGTTATAGGTGTATGGACTCGCGGGTCCAGACGTGCAATTCGTTTCCTTGACGACTTTTGTACACCGATATGATTAGCGCGTCAACTAATGACTAAACCGTCATGTTGGCACGCCAGTGCGACGCTAGATCTTGAGCAGGGTTTCACGGTAGTAGGCCAATTCCGCCAGCGAGTCGCGAATATCGTCCATGGCGAGATGGGATGCCTGCTTCTTGAACCCTTTCGCCAGTTCCGGCGCCCAGCGTTTGGCCAGTTCCTTGAGCGTGCTCACGTCGATATGCCGATAGTGAAAAAACGCTTCGAGTTCGGGCATGTAGCGAGCCAGAAACCGGCGGTCCTGGCAGATGCTGTTGCCGCACATGGGCGATGCGCCCTGCGGTACATACTCGGCCAGAAATGCGAGTGTTTCGCGCTGCGCCTGGGCTTCGTCCACGTCGCTGGCCCGCACGCGCGCGACCAGACCGGACTGGTTATGCTGGCGCGTATTCCATGCGTCCATGCCGTTCAAGAGCGCATCGTCCTGGTGCACCGCGCGCACCGGCCCTTCCGCGAGCACGTTCAGATCCTTGTCTGTCACAAGGGTGGCGATCTCGATAATGCGGTCGGTCTCGGGATCGAGGCCGGTCATCTCCAGATCGATCCAGATAAGGTTGTCTTCGGCTTGGTTCATGGCGCGTGTTTACGAAACAAAGCGCCATTGTGCGATGCACTGCGGGCCAGCGCAAAAGCGTGTTTCGGCGTTCATAGGCCAGTCGTTGGCTATCGGCTGACTGTTAACCTCAACCAACCAATTCTTCACGCACGAGCACACCATGTCCGATCTCAGCCAACAACATTGCCAGGCCTGTGACAGCAGCACGCCCGCGCTATCGGCCGAACAAACCGAGTCGGCGCTATCGCAGCTGGCTGCGCGATGGACACGGGTGAACGACGCGCGCATCGCAGCCGAGTTCAAATTCAAGAACTACGGCAAGACGCAGGCGTTTGTTAACGCGGTGGCCTATATCGCGCACCGGGAAATGCACCACCCCGAGATCACCTTCGGCTACAACCAGTGCCGCGTCGAACTCACTACGCATGCCATCGGCGGCTTGTCCGAAAACGACTTCATAGTCGCCGCGAAGGTGGACCGGCTGGTTGATGACTGATTCGGCGCGTGCGCGACCTACCGACGCGTTGTGCATCGGATGTTTTGACCGACGGCCATCGATTTACCGCGCACCGCACTCTGAACGGACCGGAGGCATGGGTAACGTTTTGGCGCGTTGCGTAAGCCGATCCGTGTCGGGTGACGATGGAGGAAATACAGGGAATGGCCGACATGGGGCGGCGCGAAAGCTGGTTGGGTGCGGTGGGGCAGAACCGCTGCTGCGGGCTTCGTTCGTTGTTGGATAACGCTGCGCTAATCCAACCTACAATTACCCAGTGCCGGTCGAGGCCGAGTAGGTCGCCTTCGGCCGCAGGCCGTAAGCCGACATGGGGCACGGCACCAAAGCTCGTTGCGGCCGGTTGGGCAGAACCGCTGCTGCGGGCTTCGTTCGTGTTGGATTACGCTGCGCTAATCCAACCTACGACTACCCAAAAGCGTCGGTCGCGGCAGCGTAGGTCCGCTTGGCCACAGGCCGTAAGCCGACATGGGGCTATAGGGCGCGTCTACCGCTGAAGGCCTGGCTGAGGGTGCCGGCATCGACATACTCCAGCTCGCCGCCGATGGGTACGCCGTGGGCGATACGGGAAACGCCGGCATTGTTCTGCCGGGCCAGATCGGCCACGTATTGTGCGGTGGCCTCACCTTCTACCGTGGCGCCCGTGGCGAGGATGACTTCCTCCACGCTGCCGTCCGACAGGCGTTGCCGCAGGATATCCAGGCCGAGCTCGTTGGGGCCGATGCCGTCGATCGGCGACAGCCGCCCCAGCAGCACGAAGTAGCGGCCGCCGAAGTCGGTATTCTGTTCGATGGCCATGACGTCGGCCGGGCTTTCCACCACGCACACCAGCGACGGGTCGCGACGTTCGTTCGAGCAGATATCGCAGATTTCGTGCTCGGTGAACATGCGACAGGATTTGCAGTGCTGGACGTTTTCTACCGCCTGCTCGATTGTACGTGCCAGATGCGCCGCACCCTCGCGTTCGCGCTGGAGCATGTGAAACGCCATGCGCTGGGCGCTTTTCGCGCCGACGCCGGGCAGGATGCGCAGCGCGTCGATCAGGCTGGTCAAGGCCGGGGAAAACGCCATGCCCTACCCGTGCCTCGCGCTGGCGGCAATCCGGACCGTGGTCACGATCAGAACGGCAGGTTCATGCCGGGCGGCAGATCCAGGCCGCCGGTCATTTCCGACATCTTTTCCTTGCTGGCCGCGCTCACGCGCTGAACGGCGTCGTTGATGGCGGCGGCGATGAGGTCTTCGGCGAATTCGCGATCTTCCTCGAACACGCTCGGGTCGATGACCACGTTCTTGACCTCGTGCTTGCCGTTCATCACGACCTTCACCAGGCCGGCGCCGGATTCGCCGGTGATTTCCATCTTGGCGAGCTCGGCCTGGGCTTCCTGCATCTTGCCCTGCATGGCCTGCGCCTGCTGCATGATCTTGCCTAGTTGACCTTTCATAGTTCGTCTCGGTTGGGCATCGCCTTGCTATGGCGATGTGGCTTGATGGTTTCGGCACGCAGTTGCGCGCCGAGGCGCTGACGCAACTTCTGCACGAAGGGGTCGTTTTCTATCGATGCCACGGCGGCCTGCTGGCGTGCCTGGGCGTCCTGCTCGATACGCTGGGCCGGCGTGTTGCGTGCCTCGTCGACAAATTCGATCGACAGATGCGGCGCTTCGCGGGGCGACCACTCGGCGGCCAGCGCGTGCTGCAGCGCGTCCTTGTTATTGGGCGTGGCGAGAAATTCGTTGGCCCGTGCCAGCGCCAGCACGATCTGGTTTTCGTCCAGACGGCGACAGATGCCGTTGTGGGCGAGCTGAGCGGCGAAACCGCCCAGCTCCAGCCGCTCGACCAGCGTATGCCATTCGTCCGGGCCCATGTTCGCGGCCGGTTCGGGCGGCGCCGATTCTGCCTGGACCTGGGCGGGCGCCGCGGTGTCTTCTTCGCGCGCCACCGCCTGCGCGGTCGCCTTCCGCGGCTGTTCCACGTTCGGCGTTGGCTCGGCCGCGGCACTGTCTTGGCCATCGACCGACGACGCCACCGGCTCGGACGTTGCCTGTTCGACGGGCTCAGGCGCCGGCTGGGATGCCGGGCGGCTATCGATAGGAGTCGGGGTCACGTTCTCCGGCGCCGGCTCGGGGGGTGCCGGCGGCTCGGAGGATGCCGTATTTGAGCGCGCCGGCGGGGTTTGATCGGTATCGGGCCGGGCGGCGCCATTGAGCTGGGCACGTACCTGGGCAATGCCACTGGCCGGCGTCGATGCCTTGTCTGGCGCGGACGCTGCCGGCGCGGGCCGGGCCGTATCTGCGGGTTCGTTGTGCGCCTGGGGCGGCGCCGCGCCACCGACTTCCGCCTCGGCGGGGGCAAAGGCCAGCATGCGCAGCACGCTCATTTTCACGCCGACCAGCGGATCCGGCGCATGGGCCAGATCGCGCACGCCGGCCAGCGCGATGTCGTAGAACAGATGCACGCTGGCCCGATCGGCGCGTTCGGCGACCGGTGCCCAGATCTCGCCGCCGTCGTCGGTGGCCTCGCCCACCAGATGAATCGTGGCGATCTGTTGCCAGGCCGTGGCCAGCGCTTCGAGCAGATACCGCATGTCGATGCCCTGGGCATAAAGCCCGGCGAGCGCATCGAGCGCGGCCGGCGCGCGCGCGTCCACAATGGCCTCGACGAGCTCCACCACCCGCCCCTGGCCGATCGTACCCAGCATGTCGCGTACCGGCTCGGCCTCGAGCCGGCCGCCGCTGAACGCAATCGCCTGGTCGAGCAGCGACAAGCCATCGCGCATGCTGCCGTCGGCGGCGCGCGCCACTTCCACAAGCGCCTGTTCTTGGGCCTCGATGGACTCCGCGTCGACGATGTGGCGAAGCTGCGCAGCGATCTCGGCGACCGGCAATCGCTTGAGGGGAAACTGCAGACAGCGCGAGAGAATGGTGACCGGGATTTTTTCCGGTTCGGTGGTCGCGAGCAGGAACTGGACGCGCGGCGGCGGTTCTTCGAGCGTTTTGAGCAGCGCGTTGAAGGAATGCTTGGAAAGCATGTGTACCTCGTCAATGAGGTACACCTTGGTACGCCCCCGCGTGGGCGCGTACTGGACGTTGTCCATGAGCTCGCGGGTGTCGTCCACGCCGGTACGCGATGCGGCGTCGACTTCGATGAGGTCGACAAAGCGCCCCTCGTCGATCTCGCGGCAGGTTGCACAGGCCTCGTTGCCACGACAGGGATGCGCGGTGGTGCCGTGCTCGCAGTTCAGGCATTTGGCGATGATGCGCGCAAGCGTTGTCTTGCCCACCCCGCGGGTACCGGAAAACAGCAGTGCGTGGTGCAGCTTGTCGTGATCGAGCGCGTGGGTAAGCGCACGCACCACATGTGCCTGGCCGACGAGCTCGTCGAACCGTCGCGGCCGCCAGGTTCGGGCAAGCGCCTGAAAACTCATGCGCTGCAGGGACCGGTTTGACGCAAATGCGAAAGATGGTGGGTCATGATTCGCTCGGATACGCAGCGCCGCCGGGCAGCGCACGATAGTGGCTCATAGGCTCGACTATCGCGGCGAACGCGGCCGGTTTCAAGCATAAGAGGTGGCGGCCCGCGCCAGCGACCCCCCGGCGCCCGAGCCTGCCGCTGCCGCTGCTCCCTTCCGGGCCTGACGGGGTTCACGGCATGTCGTCGCGGGGGCACCGACGCGGGCCACCATGGAAAGCGAAAGAACGTTGTACAGCGTGTTCGCTGCATGTCCTGTGGGCGCAGACGATACACAAAAACACGCACTTGGGCCAGCCGGAATCGGGCATCGCCGGCATCGGCAACTGCTGACCGGGCCGATCGCGCAGGCTTGCCGCGCCCGCGCCGGGTCGGTGCGCGGGGCCGGCGTATCTAGCCGACCCGGGCGGGCGTCATGAGCTGGCCAAAGGCATCGGCGGGCAACGGCCGGCTGAGCAAAAACCCCTGTACCTCATCGCAGCCAACGCGCTGCAGATAACACAGCTGTGATTCGGTCTCCACGCCTTCGGCCACCACCCTGAGCCCTAGCTCGTGCGACAGCCGAATGATCCAGTCGACGACTTCGGCCCGGGATTCGCGCAGGCTGGGCAGATCGGCGATAAAGCCGCGGTCGATCTTGATCTGCTGGATCGGCAGCTGTTTGAGATAGAACAGGCTCGAATAGCCGGTACCGAAGTCGTCGAGGGCAACCTCGATACCCATATGTTTGAACATGCCCATGGCACTGCGCGCCTGCACGATTTCGCGCACTGCCAGCGATTCGGTGATCTCGAAGCTGATACACGCGGGATCGAGTTCGTACTTGTCGAGACAGGCCTGGACATGATCGGAAAGCGCTTCGTCGCGAAGACGAACCGCCGAAAGATTGACCGAGATGGGGGGCACGCTCAGCCCTGCGTCGAGCCAGCCGCGAATGTGGCCGCCCACCAGGTTGAGCACGCGTACTTCCAGCTCGGTGATCAGTCCGCAGCGCTCGGCGATGCCGATGAAACGCTCCGGTGAAATGAAGCCGCGTACCGCGTGCGGCCAGCGTACCAGCGCCTCCGCCCCCATGAGCGTACGTTCGCGGGTGTCGAACCGCGGCTGAAAATATACCGCCAGACCGTCCCCGCGAATGGCTTCGCGTAGCTCGCCCTGCAAGGCGAAATCGTCCGACATGCGGGCGCCCATGTCTTCGCGATAGCGCTCCACTCGGTTCTTGCCGGCGAGCTTGGCACGGTACATCGCCATATCCGCCGCAGCGATCAGGATCTCGGCATCCGCCCCGTCGTTCGGGCACAGCGCATAGCCGACGCTCGCGGCCAGTTCAATACCCTGATATTCCACCGCGGCGATCGCGCTGAGGATACGTTCGCAAACGCTGCGCGCCGTCTGGCTATCGTCCACCGCGTCCATGAGCACCACGAATTCATCGCCGCCAATACGCGCGACCATATCCTGCTTGCCCAGCGCTTCCGTGAGCAGTTGCGCGATCCGGTTGAGCAACGCATCGCCCGCCCGGTGGCCGAGATGATCGTTGATCGCCTTGAAGCCATCGATATCGACATAGGCGACCGCGAAGCCGGTGCCCTGCGTTTTCCAGCTTTCCAGGCGTTTGTCGATGCGTTCGTTAACCGACGAGCGGTTGGGCAGACCCGTCAATGGATCGTGGCGGCTGCGGTGCAGCAGTTCGGCGTTCGCCTGGCTCAGAGAGGCCACCAGCTTGGCGGTTTCCGACTCGACGCGGCGATCCTGTATCGACACCACCAGGGCAATGCCGAGAAACACCAGCGTCGAAGCGCCCACCAGCGTTGCCAGCAGCATGGAATCCAGCGCGGCGGCGTTCGCGACGGCGCTGCCCTGCACGAAACGGGCAGCGGCCATACCTACATAGTGAACGGTGGAGATACTGAGCGCGAGCATCAGCGAGGCGACGATCTTGCGCGCGAAGCCGCCACGAACACGCGGCTCGCGCATGAACGAAACGCTGTAAACGGCGATAACCGACGCGAGGAACGATACCGCCACCGATGCAATGATGAGTACAGAGTCGTACTCGATACCCGGCTCGACATGCATTGCATGCATGCCTGCGTAATGCATGCTGGTGATACCCAGCGTAAGCGTGGCACCGCCGGCGAGCACGCGGCGCAGGGGGTGACCAACGCGCGTCGACGCGTTCAGCGCGATGGCGCTGGCGAGCACCGCGATCACCCAGGCGGAGACGATAGTGGCCAGATCGTAGCCGAGATCGACCGGCAACTCGAAGGCGATCATCGCCACGAAGTGGCTCGCCCACACACCGGTGCCCAAGGCAAGCGAACCAGCCAGCAGCCAGCCGTAGGCGCGCCAGCTCCGGCGCGCACCCATGCGGCTTACGACATCAAAGGCGGTATACGAGGCAAGCGTTGCCACGAGGACCGACAACACGACAAGTCGCGCGTCGTAACCTCCCGACATATAAACGCTTTGCAACGCGCTGCCCCCCAAAATACGTCCCCTTGTCGGCGTCTGAGCTGATCCGCACTGCCCTCATGGCAGTCACCGGACTATATAGCCGGCCACTCGTCGCGGGTGTTGCGCGCCGCGGTACGGGTGCTTTTAAGGCTGAAGCTTACACCGTGTTAGGCCGTATTTATCACAAACTTGTTTTAGAAGGCTACACAAGTGCTTCGCAGCGGGAACATTTCCTGCAGAGACGGCTTCGATTATTTGCGCCGCGGCACAGACAATGTTCTATTGCAGGCCTATGTTCATCGACACAACCACACTATGAAAACCGTATATCTCGGTATCGGCCTGGTTCTTGCCCTGGCGGCAACCCAGGCGTCGGCGGATACGCAATGCCGTAAATCGGCCGAGGGCGACGTCAGCTGCCAGCGAGTGCATGAAGACAGCGCCCTGGATTCGGAAACCACCGATCAGGACGTCGATCACCCGACGATGGATGACGCGCAGCCCCAGGCCGACGATTCGAAAGACACGGAAGAAAAGCCCCAGGGCGGCGAGCTCGGCGACGAGTCCATTCAGAGCGGCGATCCGGGGATTACCTATTAAAGAGGCGCCAGGCGCAGCGGACGTCACCCGCTGCGCTTTGCCGCAGTGGCGTGCCGTATTGGCATAGGCAGGCTCTGGCCGCCGGGCCGTCAGTCAATAGCGGGTTCGCTTCGTAGCCAGCTCAAGCGCTGGTGGGCGAGTCGATATCAAGGCGGGGTTCTTTGTTGGATTACGCTTCGCTAATCCAACCTACGCCTATGGGCAGGGTTTGCCGGGGTGGCGGAGAGGGAGGGATTCGAACCCTCGGTACGGGGTTACCGCACACACGCTTTCCAGGCGTGCTCCTTCGACCGCTCGGACACCTCTCCGTTACCGGCTGCGCATTGTATCGTAAAAAAAGCCTTTATGGGCTGTCGAAAAGGGAAGGATTATTGAAGCTCGCCGTTCGCGATCTTCAATCATTGCGGGCTGACGTGCTGCCCATGTTCTTGTCGGCTGCGATGCAGCCGGTCGAATTCTCGGTACGGGCGAGATCAGTCGAAACGCACGCACGCTTTTCAGCCGTGCCCCTTCGACTGCTCGCACAGCTCTTCAGTTACGTCTGCGCGTTGGATCGTAAACAACACAGGAGCCGAAAGGCAGGCCGGGCATTGGTGCCAACCGATCCCCACCCTCGGCCACCGCCCCTTGAGCAGCCGCAGCGGTTATCGGGCGCACGGCATGCGTTCGGCATATAAAAACACGCGCCTCGCAGGTTGCCTGGGTCGGATGAGCGCTGCGGCCGCATCCGCCAGCCCTGAGTGCGTGTTCGGATTACGGGCCGATTGGGCTCTGGGGGCTGCGTTCGCTGTTGGATTACGCTTCGCTAATCCAACCTACGGCCGCTACGCAGATTGGCCGAAGGCTTGTAGGCTGGGTTAGGCCGAAGGCCGTAAGCCAACACGGGCGCAGCACCCGTCGCTGTTCAGAGCCTGGCGGCACACGGGCTACGTTCGTCGTTGGATTACGCTGCGCTAATCCAACCTACGGTCGCTACGCGGATTACCCGACGGCTTGTAGGTTGGGTTAGGCCGAAGGCCGTAAGCCAACTCGGGCACGGCACCCGTGGCTGTTCAGAGCCCTGGCGGCACACGGGCTACGTTCGTCGTTGGATTACGCTGCGCTAATCCAACCTACGCACGAAGCGCATGCCGAACAGGCAGTCGGCGGCAGGCCGCTTTCTAGCTGGTCATCGCCGGCGGCGTAACCAGACAGCGCGCTGCCGGGTCTTCGGCGTCGCGGTCGGCGGGCACCTCATCGAAGTAACCGACCGGCCCATCCGCGACGTCGGGCACACGCATGCTCGGATCGGGCCGCGGCGCATCCAGACCGGCTGGGCTGGTCAGCGGCGGAAAGGATTGCGCGCTCATATAGGGCTGCGTCTTCAGGCAAGCAGGCGTCGTACTGCAGGCAGCAAGCCCCAGCAGGCCCGTCGCGAACACGGGAAGAAGCAATTTTTTCACGAATACTCCACTAAATCGGCGCCTGGGCATACGCGATGTCGCGCCGCCCGCTGGGCGCATCCTATCACTGCCCTCGCCTTTGAGCATGCACACGTATCGGCTGCGCCCATCAGCGTTTGACGTCCTCGTAGCTTTCCCAGTAGTCGTCGATTGCGCGCATGCTGGTCAGGCCGTACAGCGAGTAACGGCGTGCCAGCTGGGCACCACCATCACGCGTGAGCGGCTGCCAGCCCACCGCGGCATAGCCGCGCGAAGACTTGTTGAAGAACAGGTCGAGCGGCATGCTCAGGTAAATGCCCTTGTCGAAGCCGCCCTCGCCGTAGTCGTCGCCGGCATCGGTAAAGGTTGCATAGGCGCCCAGTCTGACGCCGGATTCGAACTCGCGCGAAAAATCGATGGTGGTACCGATATCCTCGGCCAGATAGCGGCCGACGCTGACTTTCGCGAGTACGTCCTTGATCCCGGTATCGATATAGGCGGTGGCGTTGCCGACCCAGGTTTCGTAGTCGCGCAAACCGAACTGGGTATCGAAATCGCGCTGGCGCACCCAGTTGGCATCAAGACCCAGCGCTACGCGGCTATTGAACGGGCGATACATGATCTCGCCGCCCGCGCCCGCGTACATCTGTTCCAGGTAGCCGGCATAGGCCATGCCGAACCAGTTGTCGGCAAGGCGAGCGGTCCGGGTGTACTGGAGGTTGTAGATGCCCAGCTCGGTTTCGTCGAGATACTGGGCAACGAAGGTGCGTACACGGGGCAGATCCGAGTCGGCGGTATAGTCGAACTGGTCGAAGTTATCCAGCAGCGTGTAGCCGAGCGTGCCGGAGAACCAGCCGTGATCGTCGGTCTTGAGCTGGGTATCGAGCTTGGCGAGCACCTGGTAGAGATAGCCGTCCGGGCCGCCGTAGTTCTGGCGAAAACCGGGGGAAAAGCGCCAGCTGAACACCTCGCCGAAGTCGTCGTATAGCGGCTGCTCGGTTTCGCGCTGGGCGCGCTGGCTTGAGGAAGCGACCGAGGCCACGCCGAAACGATAGTCCTCGTCGCTGAACACGCTGCCCGGATTGATGATGAACGGATCGGCGGGCAGCGGGGCGCGCGGCAGCGAGTCTTCACGGGTGACGATACCCCGGTCCACCCAGCGATAACGGAACCGCTCGATATCGGGATCGGCAAAATTGTGCAGGATACGGTTGGCTCGCAGCTCTGCTTCAGCCGTGTTGCGATACCGATTGGGCGAGCCTTCGACCACCAGCGAATCGCCGTCGCGTGAAATACGGCGCGTGCGGATACCCGCATTTGCCGATAGCTGCTTCGCAGCTTCGTCCCAGCCTTGGCCCTGTGCGCTTGCCGCACCCGGCTCGCCGACAGCGACCGGTGCGGGATCGCTCTTGGGCTGGGTGATGGTGGCCAGATTGACGCTGAGCGTGGCACCCAGCATGGCCGTATTGCCGCGCTCCCAGGCCGCCGAAAGCGTCAGGTAGTCGTTGACCTGCAGGCGCGCCCCCACGTTGATCGGCGAATCCTGTTCCTGGGGGTTGTTGAGCGGTTCGCTCTCGTAATCGTTGCCTTCGTATTCGACCTGCAACGTCAACGGTTCGAACGGCGTGTGGTACTGGATACCGCCAAAAACGCTGGTCCGTCCGGAGAACAGCTGCTTGAGGTTGAAGTCGCCGCCCTGGCCGGTGTCTTCGTCGATGCGCTCCTTGTACTGTTCGGAGAACACCCCGATCGGATTACCGAAATCGCCGCGCGAGCCCAGGTAGCCCCAGCCGAGGCCGAGGCTGAAGTCGAAGTCGTACCAACGCTTGTTGGCGACGAGATACTCGCTACCGAACAAGCCGGTACCGCCGAAGTCTCGAAAGCCGAGTGAGACTTCCGGGGTATAGGCACGCTCGTCGAGAAGCGAGAATTTTACGTCGACGCCTTTATCCAGGTAGTCACGATCGCCCGCGATGGAACGCCCGTACAGCCGGTTACCGATCTGGGTGTAACGAAAACCCGCTTCCATCCATTCGAAGGGCTGGAAGCTGAACCCGTAATGGGTATAGGGGTCGACTTCACTATAGGTGAAGGAAAAGGTCCCCACCGGGGCCATACGGGCAGTGGGCGTTTCCAGCAACCCAACACCGCCGTAATCGGCCTGGAACACCGGCGCGACGTCGCTGTCCGGCACATCCGACTCTTCGGCACAGACGTGTGCCGCCGGCAGACAAACCAGCAGCGAGCCGCACAACGCGCAAACGTGTTGCCGCAGGCGGCCGACCTTTTGCAATTGATGACTCATTGCACGCCCCCGGCTTGTGCGAGCCGCATCTCGGAACAGTTTTCACCCGAGGGCGCATGCGCCAGTATTTCCGCAATGGTGTTGCGAATCCAGGGAAAGGCCTCGCCGCCCAGGGGAAGCGGCAAAACCACGCGCGCGCCCGGCAGCAACGCCGTGTCGGTTTTGTTGAAGGCCGCCTGGCCGTAGCGGCGCACATCGCCGGTGGGTGAGACCACGCTCGCGACCTTTATTCCTTGCACATTCATGGCATCGCTCTTAGCCAACCCGGACAACGTCAACCCCGTGCGCCACGGGGTACGTCGCACGCCGTCCGCCGACCAGATCTCGACCCAGTCCGGCACCTCGCAGGCACCGATAGCTGCAACCTCACCGATGGGTGGATTACGCAGGGGCTGCGCCATCAGCGAGGCCGGGCTCCAGTCGCCGGGCTCTCTGAACACGGCAAGCTGTGCCAGCCGCGACTTCCACTGGTCAAGCGCTGCTACAAGTTTCGTGTAACCGTTGCCTTCCAGGCGCCAGCGCAGGTCCTCGAGCTCGCGAAACAAGTCGTCGCGCTTGATACGGACACGCTCGGCGGTGGGCCCGGCGCGTAAATAACTGTAGGGGGCGCTGCTTTGGGCCAGCGACGGAAACGCCAGCCATGCGTCGAGCACGGTCGTGAAACCCGCCGAAGCGGCGGAAGCGGGCAACGGGGTATCGTCGGTGGTCGCCGCATCGCTTTGCTGGCCATGGCAAGCAAAGCTCAGACAGAGTGCAATAACGCTACAGGTATGGACCCAACGCACGCGCCGATCGTGCCCGGCCCTTTTGACGCGGCTTTGCATGCCCTGCTTCTCCCCAAATCACGCGACAGTTCGCGCCAAATATTCGCGTTACCACCAAGGCCGCGCGACGTTCCAGGATATTCTAAGCCCACCGGGCCACGCCGCCACATCGCCTGCCCAAATGCGATTTGTTTGCGGGTTGCGCCAGAGCACCGACCGTGTCTTTGCGCCATTGGCCCAGGCCACCGTTTCCACACACCGGGTCAGATCGATACGGGTCAGCGGCAACTGTTTGGATTCGGTTCGTGCCGCGCAGGTAAAACTTGCCTGGCCGGCGGCGGCGCGTTCGCGGCCCTGCGCATCCCGCCAACCTCGTTCCACCGAGTAGTCGACCGCAGTCGTTCCATCTGCGGGCGCCGTTTCCCAGGGCGCCTGCTGCGAAGCGGATGCATTACCCATACGGCTATAAAGCAGATCGGTCTTCAATCCCCGGGTCGATTCCGGATAGCCGTCGCGCAGCACGATGGTTTCGCGCGTGCTCGATTGCCAGAACGTCAGCTCGTCCGTGGTTTCGGCGAGGATGAGCAGACCGCCGCGCCCGTCCACCGACAGATCCACCGAGGCATAGGGTATGGCGGCCGCCTGCTTGCCGACATCGCCACCGCCGCCCGGCAGGACCGAGGCAAAAGTCGATACGAACGGGCTACCGCCCCGCCGCGCATCCGCGCAGCCGGCAAGCAATACGACGCCCGGCACAACAAGCACACACAGAAAGGCCGCCCGAAGGCGGCCTTCAATGAAAAGCCCTTTAAGGCGTTTCATGCGCGGATACTACGGGGTGGTACCCGTGGTGCCCGTCGCCGGCACGTTGATCACTTCGTCGTCGTCGTTGCTGTTCGACAAAGCGACGACGCCGCCGATCAGGGCGGCCGTGGTGACACCCGCGATGATGGCACCGCTGGTGACCGCAGCGCCGCCAGCGCCTGCTGCGCCGCCCGAGGCCACGCCACCGGTGCTGCCCTGCGAACCGGACGCGCCCTGAGCCAGGGCCATCGGCGAAGCTACGAACATGGCAATAGCGGTTGCCGCAAGAATATTTTTCATCACATCACTCCCGTGAACGGCTGAATTTGTAGCCTTGTACGCGAATTTACCGGCTCGCCGGATAAACCGCAAGAATAAGTCGACGAACGGCGGTTTAATTCGTACCAGTGGTACCGGTGGTGCCCGTCGTCACCACATCGTCGTCGCTGCTGCCACCGCTGTTGGATAGCGCCAGCGCGCCGCCAACCACGGCTGCGGCACCCACACCGGCGAGCACGGCCGAGCTGCTCACGGCGGCACTCGAGCCCGCGGCACCACCGCCAGCAACACTGCCATTGCCCGCCGCGCCATTACCGGCAGCGCCCGTGCTGTCGGACGCACCATCGGTGGCCGACTGTGCCCAGACGGCGCCGGGCGCGGAAAACACAATGAGTGCGGCTACGATCAGAAACTTGCGCATAGCGTGTTATAAGAGCCTAAGGCTCGTTCGATATGATGACTTCACCATAGGATAAAACCGAGCGGATCACAACGGCCGCCTAGTCGATTCAGGCTTTTTCGTCGAGCAGCCCCATCGACTTCAAGGCATCGAGCACGGGCTGGTGGAAATGGTCCGCCAGCGGCGTCATGGGCAGACGGATACCCGGGCCGATATAACCCATCTGGTACAACGCCCACTTCACGGCGATCGGGTTCGGCTCCAGAAACAGTGCGCTGTGCAGCGGCTGCAGCTTGGCATCGAGCATTTCGGCTTTCTGGCGATCACCGGCAATGGCCGCCGCACACATTTCATGCATCAGGCGCGGCGCCACGTTGGCGGTAACCGAAATGTCGCCCTTGCCACCGACAAGCATCGATTCCATGGCGGTCCCGTCATCGCCGGTGAAGATATCGATCCCGTCGCCAACTTCCTCGATCAGGGCGTGGATACGCTCGATCGAGCCCTTCGCTTCCTTGAGTGCGACGATGTTATCGATATGCGCCAAGCGCGCGACCGTCTCCGGCAGCATGTCCACGCCGGTGCGGCTCGGCACGTTGTAGAGCACCTGCGGAATATCCACCGCCATCGCAATGGCATGAAAATGACGGTAGAGCCCTTCCTGTGTCGGCTTGTTGTAGTAGGGACATACCAGCAGACAGGCATCGGCACCGGCACGCTTGGCATGACGCGTCAGGCGGATCGCTTCGTCGGTGGCGTTGCCGCCGGTGCCGGCGATCACCGGAACCCGCTTGTCGACCAGCTCGACCGTGCGTTCGATCACTTCGTCATGCTCGGAAAAGCCGAGCGTGGCCGACTCGCCGGTGGTACCCACCGCGACGATACCGTCGGTGCCCTCGGCGATATGCCAGTCGATGAGTCGCTCGAAGCTATCCCAGTCGACACTGCCGTCGGCATGCATGGGCGTAACGATCGCCACCATGCTGCCACCCAGTTGTGCGTTTGCCTGCGCCACTGTTCTCTCCTACAGCGATTGGGCGCGCATTGTAACCACGTGAACACATAACGTGTAGTGCTACCATAGCCGGCTTTTACGACCGCTCATCGGTTGCAGGACAACGTCAGGCTCATGCCGGAAATCAAGAAATATCTGTCGATCGTGGCGCTGGGTAGCAATCGCGACAACCTCGCGCGCGACCTGGTCGGCGCGATCGCCCGCCGCGGCTGCGAGATCAGCGAATGCCGCATCACGCCGCTGGGCGACCAGTTTTCGGCCTCGATGCTGTTGCGGGGCAACTGGAGCGCCATGGGCAAAATGGAAAGCGCCCTGCCCGGCCTTGCCGAGCACCTGGGTGTATCCGTGCAGTTCGAGCATGCCCGACCGCCGGCATCACAGCCCGATTTTCGTCCCTATGCCGCCGAAGTGGTGGCGCCGCAGCAGGCGGGCCTGCTCGGCGAACTGCTCGACTTTTTCACCGACCAGGGCACGCAGGTGGTCGAAATCAGCGCCCAGTCGTATGAATCCGGCCTGACCGGCGCGCTGATGTGCACCATGCACCTCGCGGTCAACGTGCCCACCACGCATCACCCGCAGACCTTGCGCGATGCCTTCATGGACGTCTGTGACGACCTGCACGCCGACGGCCTGCTCGACCCGATCAAGACATAACCGCCCATCACGTTGCATTACCGCTGTATTACCGGAGTTCTTCGCGACCATGACGCTGCAACCCAAGGAACGCGCCCCCGCCTTTTCGGCACCCGCCACCGGCGACAAGAAGCTTGCGCTATCGGACTTTGCCGGTCGTACGCTCGTGCTTTATTTCTATCCGCGCGACAACACGCCGGGCTGCACCCAGGAAGGCGAGGCCTTTCGCGATCTGTATGACCAGTTCCAGGCCGCCGGCGCCGATATCGTGGGCGTCTCCCGCGATTCCCTGCGCAAGCACGAGAACTTTCGTGCCAAGTACGACTTTCCCTTCGATCTGATCAGCGATGCCGACGAAAAGCTCTGCAACGCCTTCGGCGTGCTCAAGGAAAAGAACATGTACGGGCGCACGCATATCGGCATCGAGCGCAGCACGTTCGTTATCGATGGCGACGGCGTAGTGCGCCAGGTCTGGCGCGGCGTCAAGGTAGCCGAGCACGCCCAGGAAGTGCTCGACTGCGTGCGCGCACTCGACTGACCCATCGCCCATTCGCGCATCCAAACCCAAGGGAATCGCTATGTCCCGCCGCGTGTTCGTTCTCGACACCAACGTGCTCATGCACGATCCGACTGCGCTGTTTCGCTTTCAGGAACACGACATCTTCATTCCGATGGTGGTGCTCGAAGAACTGGATGCCGGCAAGAAAGGCGTATCGGAAGTCGCACGCAACGTGCGCCAGGTGAGTCGTTTCCTCGACGAACTGATGGCGCACAAGACGCATTCGGAAATCGACGCCGGGCTGGCGCTGAACGCCGGCATCGAGTTCAACGGCCACCGCAAGGACGACGCGCCCCATGCCAGCGGCCGGCTGTATTTCGAAACCCGACCCGCCGAAGGCGCCCTGCCGGCAATGCTGCCCGGCAACAAGGCCGACAACTCAATCCTGCTAAGCGCGCTGGCGCTGCGTAACGTCTTCGGCGAGTCAGAAGTGGTACTGGTGTCCAAGGACATCAACCTGCGCATCAAGGCGTCGGTCATCGGTATCGAGGCCGAGGACTACATCAACGACAAGGTCCTCGAAGACCTCGACCTGCTCTATACCGGTCATGCCACCCTGCCCGACGATTTCTGGGATACGCACGGGCAGACCATGGAGTCCTGGCAGGAGGCCGGCAACGCCTTCTACCGCCTGCGCGGCCCGCAGATCGCCGACTGGCATCTCAACGAGCTGCTGCATTTCGACCACGAAAACGATATCGAGCTGATCACCCGCGAAATCGAGGGCGACAGCGCCGTGCTCGAACTCGCCCAGGATTATCGCGTGGGCAAGCAGTCGGTCTGGGGCGTGCATGCACGCAACCGCGAACAGAACTTCGCCTTGAACCTGCTCATGGACCCGGATATCGATTTCGTCACCCTGCTGGGTGCGGCCGGCACCGGCAAGACCCTGCTCACCCTGGCCGCCGGCCTGGCGCAGACGTTGGACGAGTCGCGCTATCGCGAAATCATCATGACCCGCGTGACCGTGCCGGTAGGCGACGATATCGGCTTTCTGCCCGGTACCGAGGAAGAGAAAATGACGCCCTGGATGGGCGCGCTCATGGACAACCTCGAAGTGCTGACCGGTACCGGCGGCGGCTCCGACTGGGAACGGGCCGCCACCAACGAACTGCTGGCCAAGCGCATCAAGATTCGCTCGGTCAACTTCATGCGCGGGCGTACGTTCCTGGAACGCTTCGTCATCCTCGACGAGGCGCAGAACCTTACCCCCAAGCAGATGAAGACCCTGATCACGCGCGCCGGGCCGGGCACCAAGTTCGTGTGCCTGGGCAACCTGGCCCAGATCGATACGCCCTATCTCACGGAAACGACCTCGGGTTTGACCAATGTCGTAGATCGCTTCCGCAACTGGCGTCATGCCGGCCACGTAACGCTTGCCAGAGGCGAGCGCTCGCGGCTGGCCCACTACGCCTCTGATAAACTTTGAACCCGATAATCTAGCGACGCAGCGGCCGTTCGGCCGCGCCCCCTCGCCCCTTTTTTTCGGAGATCGCCCATGGCCGATACCGCTATCGCGGACGCCGCGGAACAGGTGCTTGCTTCGCGCCCCGACAAGGCCCAGCTGATCGACAAGCTGGTCGCCAAACTCCCGGAACACGTCGTACTGCATGCCGAAGAGGATCTGCGCCCCTTCGAATGCGATGGCCTGTCCGCCTATCGCAAGCTGCCGATGATCGTGGTGCTGCCCGAGACGATCGAGCAGGTACAGATCGCCATGCAGGTCTGCTACGCCAATGACGTGGCCGTTGTCGCCCGCGGTGCCGGCACCGGCCTGTCCGGCGGCGCCCTGCCGATGGAAAACGGCGTGCTGTTGTCGCTGGCCAAGTTCAAACAGATTCTGGATATCGATACCGCCAACCGCCGCGCCACGGTTCAGCCCGGCGTCCGCAATCTCGCGATTTCGGAAGCGGTATCGGATCTCGGCCTGTACTACGCCCCCGATCCCTCCTCGCAGATCGCCTGTTCGATCGGCGGCAACGTGGCCGAAAACTCGGGCGGCGTGCACTGCCTGAAATACGGTCTGACCACGCACAACATCATCGAGCTTGAGATCGTGACCGTCGAAGGCGAGCGCATGACCATCGGCAGCGAGGCGCTGGATACGCCCGGCTACGATCTGCTCGCGCTGATGACCGGCTCGGAAGGCCTGCTGGGCGTGATCGTCCAGGTGGTGGTCAAACTGCTGCCCAAGCCCGAACGTGCCCAGGTCGTGCTCGCTGCCTTCGACGACGTGCGCAAGGCCGGCGACGCCGTCGCGGCGATCATTCAGGCGGGTATCGTGCCGGCCGGGCTGGAAATGCTCGATAACCCTGCGATCGTGGCCACCGAAGAGTTCGTGCACGCCGACTATCCGACCGACGCCGCGGCGATTCTGCTGTGCGAAGTCGACGGCACCCATGCCGAGGTGGACGAGCATATCGCCGACGTACGCGAGGTGGTCGAACGCGAAGGCGCGACCGAAGTTAGGGTGTCGCGCGACGACGCCGAGCGCGCCATCTTCTGGGCCGGCCGCAAGGCGGCGTTTCCGGCCATGGGCCGGATTTCGCCGGACTACTACTGCATGGATGGCACCATCCCGCGCAAGGCGCTGGCCGACGTACTGATCGGCATCGGCGAGCTGTCCAAGAAATACGGGCAGCGTGTCGCCAACGTCTTTCATGCCGGCGACGGCAACCTGCACCCGCTGATTCTCTACGATGCGAACATCGAGGGCGAGCTGGAGCGCACCGAGGAATTCGGCGGCGCGATATGCGAACTGTGCCTGGAACACGGCGGCACGATCACCGGCGAACACGGCGTGGGCGTGGAAAAGATCGACCAGATGTGCGTGCAGTTCCCGCCGGACGAACTGACCCAGTTCCATGCCGTCAAGCAGGCGTTCGATAGCAAGGGTCTGCTCAATCCTGGCAAGGCCGTGCCCACGCTGCACCGCTGTGCCGAATTCGGTGCCATGCACGTACATAACGGTGAACTGCCCTTCCCAGAACTGGAGCGACTGTGACGACCTCTGCCGATCAGAGCCAACAACTGAGCGAGCGCGTAACCGAGGCGTTCGCCCACGCCACGCCGTTGCATCTGCGCGGCAGCGGCAGCAAGGATTTCCTCGGCGAAGCCGTCGATGGCGAAACCCTCGATGTGACCGGCCATGCCGGCGTGGTGAACTACGAGCCCGGCGAACTGGTGATGACCGCGCGCGCGGGCACGCCGCTGGCCGAGCTAGAAAAGGTATTGGCCGACGCGCACCAGATGCTGGCCTTCGAGCCGCCGCATTTCGGCGCCAACGCCACCCTGGGCGGGACCATCGCCACCGGCCTGTCCGGCCCGGCGCGGCCTTTCGCCGGCGCGGCACGCGACTTCGTGCTGGGCTGTCGGATCATCAACGGCCAGGGCCAGATACTGCGCTTCGGCGGCGAGGTGATGAAGAACGTGGCCGGGTACGACCTGTCGCGGCTGATGGCCGGCGCCTACGGCACCCTGGGCGTGTTGCTCGACGTGAGCCTGAAGGTGCTGCCCGTCGCGCGTACCCAGATTACGCGGGTGTTCGAACACAGCGCTGCCCAGGCGCTCCAGCAGATCAGCGACTGGCAGCGCAAACCCTGGCCCATCACCGCGGCCTACTGGGAAGACGGCAAGACGTATCTGCGACTGGCCGGGGCGACATCGTCGGTGGACTCCGCCTGCGAGAAGCTCGGCGGCGAAACGCTCGACGACGACACCTCGTTCTGGCGCGCGGTACGTGAGCACGAGCGTCCCTTCTTTGCGAGCGACGATCGCCCGCTGTGGCGTGTTTCCCTGCCCCCGGCCGCCGCCATGCTCGATATCGACGGCGATTGTGTGATCGACTGGGGCGGCGCCCAGCGCTGGGTGCAGACCGATATGGAGGCCGTGGCCCTGCGTCGTGTCGTCAAGGACGCCGGCGGCCATGCCACGGTCTATCGCGGCGATGCGCAACCGCGCTTTCATCCGATGGGCGAATCGATCCTGGCCCTGCAACAGCGCCTGAAAAAATCCATGGATCCGGCCGGCATCCTGAATCCGGGCCGTATCTACCCCGAGCTTTAGACGAGCCTTTACCATGCAGACTTCCATCATCCCGCAATTGCGTGATACCCCGGACGGCCAAGAAGCCGATCGTATTCTGCGTGCCTGTACGCACTGCGGTTTCTGTACCGCGACCTGTCCCACCTATCAGTTGCTGGGCGACGAACGCGATAGCCCGCGCGGGCGTATCTATCTGATCAAGCAGGTACTCGAAGGCGAGAAACCGACGCAGAAGACGCAGACGCATCTGGACCGTTGCCTGACCTGTCGCGCCTGCGAAACCACCTGTCCGTCGGGCGTGGAATACGCCAAGCTCGCCGATATCGGCCGCGAACTGGTCGAGCAGCAGGTCGAGCGCCCGCGCCACGAACGCGTGCTGCGCTGGCTGTTGCGCCATATCGTGGCCTATCGCAACCGCTTCGCCTTCTTTTTCGCCCTCGGCCATCTGTTCAAGCCGCTGCTGATGGGCCCGCTCGCGCCGCTCAAGCAGAAGATGCCGCCGCGGCGTAAGGCCCTGGCATGGCCCAAGGCCGAGAATGCACAACGCACCATGCTCGTGCTCGACGGTTGCGTGCAGCCGGTCGCCGCGCCCAATACCAATGCCCATGCGGCGCGCATCTTCTCCCAGCTGGGTGTGCGCCTGGTTGCACCCAAGGCCAGCGGCTGCTGTGGCGCGCTTTCCCAGCATCTGTCACATCGCGAAGAGGCCAACGACTTCGCACGCCGTAACATCGACGCCTGGTGGCCCTATATCGAGGACGGCGCCGAGGCGATCGTGCTCACCGCCAGCGGCTGTGGTGCCTCGGTGGTCGAGTACGGGCATATGCTGCGCAACGACCCGGAATACGCCGAGAAAGCCGCGCGCGTATCGGCGCTGGCGCGCGATTTGAGCGACGTGCTTGCCGAAGAAGACCTCAGCCAGCTTGGCGACCTCGGCCACGGCCGACAGGTGGCCTACCACCCGCCGTGCACGCTGCAGAATGCACCGCAGCTGCACGACAACGTCGCCGAAATTCTTACCCAGGCGGGTTATCAACTGACCCACGTCCGCGATCCGCACCTGTGCTGCGGCTCGGCCGGGACCTATTCCATCCTGCAGCCGACCATGGCCAACGAGCTGCGCTCGAACAAGCTGGCGTCGCTGCAGGCGGGCGAGCCGGACGTCATCGTGACCGCCAATATCGGCTGCCAGCTGCATCTGGAATCCGCCGCCGGCGTGCCGGTGCGTCACTGGATCGAACTGCTGGAACCGGCCGCCGCGGCCTGAGTACTACCCTGCCCCCTGGCCGGCCTCTGCGCCGGCCAGGCCCTTGTCGACAGGCGGTAAGCCCGCAGGGAAACTGATCCTCCGAGCGATTCGAGCCGCGATCGCCGGATTGGGATCGGGGGCTGCGTTCTTATGTTGGATTACGCTGCGCTAATCCAACCTACGCCCTGCCCGGCCTTCGGGGTCTTCATTCGCGCTATCGGCGGTCGGTTGCAGACTCTAATCGATCCGGCGTTAACACGCACCGGAACCGGCGCGTTGCCGCGTAGGTTGGTTTAGGCCGCAGGCCGTAAACCAACACGGAACGAGGTTGTGAGGCCGTTCGAGCCGCGATCGCCGAATGGGGGTATCGGGACTGCGTTCCCTTGTTGGCTTACGCTGAACTCACCCATCCGGCCGGCGCTGCCCCGCCGGGCGCGAGGCGCCGCGCGAGAGCGGCGACAGTTACGAGGCCTCCTGAGCGTCGCGCTCGTTATCGAGCTCTGGCAGCACGGCTTCTCTGCGCGGCCATGCCTTGATGACGGCATGGACCACCGTCGCCAGCGGGATCGCGAAGAACACGCCCCAGAAGCCCCATATACCGCCGAAGAAGAGCACCGCCGTGATAATGGCCACCGGATGCAGATCCACCGCTTCCGAGAAGAGCACGGGCACCAGCAGATTGCCGTCGACCATCTGCAATATGGCGTAGGCGATCAGCACGTATACCGTCTGTGCCTCGAAGCCCCACTGCGCATACGCCACCAGCATTACCGGCACGGTCATGCCGAACGCGCCGATATAGGGCACCAGGACCGAGAAGCCGACCAGCGCGGAGAGCAGCATCGCGTACTTGAGCCCGAGCAGCGAGAACACGATATAGGCGGCAATCCAGACGATCACGATTTCCAGCGCCTTGCCACGCACGTAGTTGCCCAGCTGGGCGTTCACGTCGGCCCAAACGTTGCGCACCAGGCGTCCGTTGCGCGGGCCGAAATTCGCGAACCAGCGCAGAATCAGTGCCTTGTCGCGCAGCATGAAGAAGACCATGAGCGGCACGAGCAACAGGTAGACCGACAGATACAGCAGGCTCATGCCGACCACCAGCGAGCGGCTGACCACAGTCTGGCGTAGCGAGCCCACATCGAACGTCATGCTGTTGATCATGGCGTTGATCTGGTCGTCGGTGATCAGCGCCGGGTAACGCTCGGGTAAAGCGGCAATCCATTCCTGCGCCCGACTGATCAGACTGGGGACCTCGGTGAGCACCTGGCCGGCCTGACGGGTCAGTAGCGGCAGCAGCGCGAAACTCACCCATACCACGCCGATCAACAACGCGGTGGACAACAGGGCCGCGCCCAGCCAGCGGGGCACGTTGACGCGTTCGAGCCAGAGCACCGGTGAATCCAGCAGATAGGCCACTACGACGGCAGCCAGTACCGGCGTGAGCAGCGTGCCGAACACCATCACCAACACCAGCGCACTGACAAGAATCAACGCGAGTGCAACCACCTGCGGATCCGAGAAGTGGCGGCTGAACCATTCGCGCACGACGTTCATCGCTGCCCCCGCGTACCGACTGGCATCGCGCCTTGCGTCAAGACGAATGGAGAAAACAATAGCTTCGGCACGTCGGCTCCTGTGTGCTGGCGCGCGGTTTGCGAACCCGCATGCTGAATATTAGTCCGGCCATAAAGCAGGCGACTCGGTCTGTTTTTTTCAACGTCATTGAAAAGTAGATGCCGGCACCTGTGCGTCGCTTCTTTCGATGGCTGCGCGGGCGCTGGTCGCGGCGCTCATGCGTTCGCACACGCACGTCATCAACCCGAAACAACTTCTATTTTCATGCCGGATTAATAACATGCGCGAACCGCTGCTGTATGACAGCAATCGCGCTGCCCCTCGAAAAGGCGTCGTACGTCGGGTGGCAGACATGCCAGGGCCGGCCCCATCCCTGCCAAGACGTGGCACTACCAGTGGCACCAAGCCGACTTACGTTACGGACATGCGTTGGTCTGCAAAACACGGGCACAAACGTATATGGCTCAGTCAGAAGTTCTCTGATCGCGCCAGTTTAATCGAATGAACGAAACACGCTAATCTGGGGTCTGAAGTTCATGCGCCCAACCGCTGCCAACATGGCCCACTCGTGATTTTTGGTTCGCACCGCTCGACCCGTTTTTCGGTCCTGCTGATGGCCTGTCTGTTGACTGTCAGCACGCTCGTGAGCGCGCGCGATTACCAGCTGCCCAGCATCGGACAGCCGGCGGACAACTACATGTCGCCAGCCGAAGAGCAGAAGGTCGGGCTGCAGGTTGTGGCTCAGCTGCTGGCGCGCCATCTGATCATCGAGGACGTTCAGCTGCGCGAATACCTCACCCGTGTGGGAACGCGCCTGGCCAAGCATACCGACGCCGATGCCAGCGCGTTTCGGTTCTACCCGATCAATAGCGGTCAAATCAACGCCTTTGCGCTGCCGGGCGGCTATATCGGGATCAACGCCGGTCTGATTACCGAAACCGACAACGAAAGCGAGCTGGCCGGCGTGATGGGCCACGAAATGGCCCATGTCACCCAGCGTCATATCGCCCGCCAGATCGAAGCAACCTCCGGCATGGGCTGGGCGACGGCAGCCGCCATTCTGGTCGCCGCGATCGCCGGCGGCGGCGATCCGGACGCCCTCACCGCGGCGGTGACCGCCGGCGTGTCCAATCTCAACCAGCAGCAGACCAACTTCACCCGCGCCCACGAGTTCGAGGCCGACCGTATCGGCATACGAACCATGGCCGAATCGGGTTTCGACCCGGACGCCATGGCAAGCTTCTTCGAGAAAATGCAGCGGCGCTCGCGCCTGTACGGCAACCAGCTACCCGATATCCTGCTGTCGCATCCGGTGAGCAACACACGCATGGCCGAAGCCGAAGTCCGCGCGCGCGACTATGCCAATACCCGGGTGCAGGAGAGCGATACCTACGCGCTCATGAAGGAACGCGCGCGCGTGCTCGTGAGCAAACAGTACGGTGAGCTGCTGCGCTACTACGAGCAGCGCCGCCGCGACGAAGGCCCCAAGCCGGCCCTGGACTACGGCTATGCGCTCACACTGCTGCAGCTCGGCCGCAGCGATGACGCCATTGCCCTGCTCGAGCCGCTGGCGACCCAGGGGCCGTCGCATGCCGCCTATACCCTGGCCCTGGCCCAGGCCCGTCGCCAGTCCGGACAGACCCAAAAAGCACGCGAGCTGCTCGAACAGGCCCGGACCGCCTTTCCCGACAGTGCCGCGGTCAAGCTCGACTATGCCGAGTTCCTGATGGATACCGGCGATGCGCAGGCCGTACGGTCGTTTCTATTGCAGGACCGCGCCCTGCTCGAGCAATCCGCCGACGCACAACAGATGCTCGCGCGCGTGGCCGGCGACCAGGGCAATCTCGGCGAGGCCTACTATCGACAGGCCAAATACTACGAGTTGCGCGGCGCCTATGGCCCGGCCATCAACCAGCTGCGCACCGCGCTTCAAACAACCGAGCTGAACGCCTTCGACAAGGCACGCCTGCGGGCGCTGCTGGACCAAATGGTGAAGTCCTGTCATCGCGCCTGGTCGGAACGCGAATGCCGCGAACAGGTGGCCGCAGACGCCCGCTACTGAGCCCTTGTTGGGGACCGCAGCCCTTGCCGGCTTGCCGGGTCCCGCGGTTCGACACCCGCGCGCAGCGCGCCGTATCGCCGTAGTGGCCGGCGTCGCTAGCGTGCGGATCGACCCGGCCCGGACTCCACCGGGCGTACGTCGCGGGTCGGCACGATCGTATTCCACTGTCGACAGCTCGGGCACTGCCAATGCAGATAGCGCCCGGAAAAGCCGCACTGGCCGCAGTGATAGGTGGGCTGGCGCTCGATGATCTGGCCCAGCGACTGGCGCAGGCTATCCAGCGGCCCGGTGAGGGTGCTGCGCGTCTGCGACCAGGTCAGGTCGAGCAGATGGTAGAAACCGATCCAGTTCGGCTCGGTCTGCAGATACTGCGAGATATGCGCGATCGCCTCGTCCGTTTTCTGTTGTC
This sequence comes from Salinisphaera sp. C84B14, assembly GCF_040361435.1. Classification (NCBI taxonomy): domain Bacteria; kingdom Pseudomonadati; phylum Pseudomonadota; class Gammaproteobacteria; order Salinisphaerales; family Salinisphaeraceae; genus Salinisphaera; species Salinisphaera sp. C84B14. Next base: position 233,766 of record NZ_APNL01000003.1, read on the forward strand.
GATGCAGAAAGCGCGCATAGGCCACATGCGGGTGCGCGCCGTCGTAGAGCGGCATCAGCTCGCGCAGGAACTGGGCATAGCCGGACGGATCGTCGAGCGCGTCGAAACAACGCCGCATCGGTTCAATGATTTCACTGATGAAGTCGACGTCCTGGCGCATCACCTGCCGATAGATGCGGATAGCGCCGCGAAAATCCTCGGCCTGTTCTGCCATGAGCCCGCCGATCAGGCTCGCACGCGCACAGTCGCGAAAGGATTGCCGCGCGGACTTGAGATGGTTGCGCGCTTCGTCGCGCTGGCCGGCGTTGCGTGCCTGCTCCGCCAGCTCGCAGAAATACTGGGCAATGACCGGGCGTAGCGACGTGCCGCGTACCGTCTCCAGCCGCCGCGTCGTGCTGATGGATTGATCCCAGTCGCGCTCCTGTTCATAGATCGCGATCAGGCCCGAGAGTGAGCGTTCGAGGAACAGATTCTGATCGGCCAGCTCGCGAAACAGCCCTTCGGCACGATCCAGCACGCCGGCGCGCAGGTAATCCTGGGCCAGTTCGTAGCGGGCCTGGTTACGATGGATGGCCTTCAGGTTGGGCCGGGCGACCAGGTTCTGGTGCATGCGCAGAGCGCGGTCCACCTCGCCCTGGCGACGAAACAGATTACCCAGGGCCAGATGCGTCTCCGCGGTGTCGTTATCGACCTCGAGTACGCGTACGAAGGTGGCGATCGCCTGATCTGCGTCTTCGTTGACGAGCTGGCTGATACCGCGCAGATAGTCGGCGTTGACCGGTGGCGTGGATTCCTCTCGGCCGTCAGCGCGCCCCCGCACATACCAGCCGGACGCCGCTGCCAGCGGCAGCAGAGCCAATAGAACCAACCAGATGCCATCAAGCATCGTGAATGGGCATGCTCCGCAGATTGGATATCTCGGTCTGGGCGTCCTTGAGACGACGCCGCGCGCTCGTGAGCTGAGCACGTAGCCGAGTGATCTTGCCAACACAAACGATGGCAGCGATGGCGAGGCCCAGAACGAATGCCACGACGAGCAGAACCACCAGCGGTGCTTCGGTCGTGGTCCAGAGCAGATCGATCGAAACCAGATCGTAGTTGAAGAACCCGAACGCCACGCCCAAGACGAGCCCCACGACCACGATCAGATTACGAATCAGGCGTAGCATTTAATTCCCGTTGCTTGTGCGGGCGACGCCGCCCTTCGACACAGGCGGTTATAGCCAGCTATGAATGGTTTGTGTTGACCCGTTCGCGCAATTCCTTGCCGGGTTTGAAATGCGGCACGTACTTGCGCGGAATGTCGACGGATTCGCCGGTTTTCGGGTTACGACCACGCCGCGCAGGACGATGGTGAACCGAAAAACTGCCAAATCCACGAATCTCCACGCGGCCGCCTTCCGCCAGCTCGGCGATCACGTCGTCGAGTAGAAGTTTTACCGCCAGTTCCACGTCACGGTGCGACATATGCGCCTGACGCTGGACCAGCCGTTCGATCAGCTCCGATTTAGTCATCCAGCGTCCTCTCCCTGGAAACGCCGCCCCCGAATCATGCCCCTTGGCACGCCCCTGATGAGAAGGTAGTTAAAACGCGGGGCGCGTGCAAGCGCCCCGCGTTATTTTCGACCGCGATATTTTTAGTTGTTGCGGTCGCTGGCGTCGATCTGCTCTTTGAGCAGCTCGCCAAGGCTGGTGGTGCCGGTCGAAGCATCGGTATCCGCGTAGTCGCGCATAGCCTGCTGCTCGTCCTTTTCGTCCTTGGCCCGAATCGACAGGCTGATGGTGCGGTTACGGCGGTCGACGCCGACGAAGCGGGCTTCGACTTCCTGGCCTTCCGACAGCGCGCTACGCGCATCTTCCACGCGATCGCGGGAGATGTCGGACGCCCGGATGTAACCGACGACATCGTTGCCCAGGTCCACGGTCGCACCGCGAGCATCGACAGTGTCGATCTTGCCGGAAACGACGCTGCCCTTCGGATTGTCCGCGACGAAGGAACCGATCGGATCCTGCGCCAGCTGCTTGATGCCCAGCGAGATGCGCTCGCGGTCGGCGTCGATCGAAAGCACCACGGCCTCGACCTCGTCGCCCTTCGAGTATTCGCGCACCACTTCTTCACCGGCGTCGTTCCACGACAGATCCGAAAGATGCACCAGGCCGTCGATGTTGCCCGGCAGACCCACGAAGATACCGAAGTCGGTGATCGACTTGATCTGGCCGCGCACGGTGTCGTTGCGCTGATGGTTGGCGGCAAAGTCTTCCCAGGGGTTGGACTTGCACTGCTTCATGCCCAGCGAGATACGACGACGCTCTTCGTCGATCTCCAGCACCATGACTTCGACCTCGTCGCCGACGTCGACAATCTGGCCCGGATTGACGTTCTTGTTGGTCCAGTCCATTTCGGACACGTGCACCAGGCCCTCGACGCCTTCTTCGATCTCGACGAAGGCACCGTAGTCGGTGATGTTGGTGACGTTACCGAACAGGCGGGTGCTTTCCGGGTAGCGACGCGCGATATCGACCCACGGATCGTCGCCGAGCTGCTTCAGGCCCAGCGATACACGGGTGCGCTCACGGTCGAACTTGAGCACCTTGACCTCGACTTCCTCGCCCACGTTGACGACGTCGGTCGGATCCTTGATGCGCTTCCACGACATGTCGGTGATATGCAGCAGGCCGTCGATACCGCCCAGGTCCACGAACGCGCCGTAGTCGACCAGGTTCTTGACGATGCCCTTGAGCACGATGCCTTCCTGGAGCGTGTCCAGCAGCTGCTTGCGCTCTTCGCTGTACTCTTCCTTGAGCACGTCACGACGCGACACGACCACGTTGTTGCGCAGGCGGTCGAGCTTGATGACGCGGAACTCGAGCGGCTTGCCTTCGAGATAGGTGGTATCGCGAACCGGACGCACGTCGACCAGCGAACCCGGCAGGAACGCACGGATGTTGCCGACATCGACGGTGTAACCGCCCTTGACCTTGCCACTGATGTGGCCGACCACGGACTCGCTGTTTTCGTAGGCGTCGGTAAGGAAGTCCCAGGTACGGATGCGCTGGGCTTTTTCCTTCGACAGGCGCGTGGCGCCGAAGCCGTCTTCCACGGCTTCCAGTGCGACTTCGACCTTGTCCCCTTCCGCAACGGAGATTTCGCCGTTATCGTCGTAGAACTCGTCGATCGGGATCACGCCTTCCGACTTGAGGCCGGCATCGACGATGATCACGTCGTTCTTGATTTCCAGCACCTCGGCGTTGATGAGGGAACCGGGCTGCATGGTGCGACCCTGCAGACTTTGCTCGAATAGTTCGGCGAAACTTTCAGACATGAGGGGAAAAGATCCTACGGCGCTTGAGAAAAGCGAGCGCCATCCGTGGTTGATAAAACAATCCGGTCAACGACATTGCGCCGTGACCGGTCCAGTCAAAACAGCCGGATTCAGCTTAAATCCAGCCTTTTTCGCGTACAAGGCAACGCACTTTTTCCAGTGACGTCGCCACGCTTTCGCCGGTCGTATCGATGACATGGGCATCGGCCGCCGGCTTCAGGGGCGCGACTTCACGCGAAGCATCGCGCGCGTCCCGCTCCAATATCTCTCGATATATCCGGTCAAGATTAGCATCAACGTTAGCGCCCGACAACTGCGCGAACCGGCGATTGGCGCGCTCTTCGGCCGAGGCGGTGATATAGAGTTTCAGATCGGCTTCGGGGAAGATCACCGTGCCCATATCACGGCCGTCCGCGATGAGTCCGGGCATGCCGGCGAAATCGCGCTGGCGCGCCAGCAGCGCGGCCCGGATGTCCGGCTGCACGGCCCATTTCGAGGCGGCATCCGACACCGCGTCGGTACGAATGATGTCGGTGACGTCTTCACCGGCCAGCAGCACGCGTTGGCCGGCGCCCCGATCCGGCTCGAAAACCATGTCCAGCGAGCGCGCCGCGGCCACGGCCGTGGCACAGTCGGCTGGCTGCCCAGCGTCGAGCCCGTCGCGCAGCGCGACCAGGCCAACCAGCCGATACAGCGCACCGCTGTCGAGCAGCCACCAGCCGAGCTCGCGCGCCAGCGCGGAGGCCAGCGTGCCCTTGCCGGCACCGCCCGGCCCGTCCAGCGTCATCACCGGCGCATGGTTCATGACGATACCTCGCTAGCTTCGATCTGCAGCCCGGCCCCGGCGGCCAGCGCCAGAAACCCCGGAAACGAGGTATCCACGAAATCACAGTCGTCTATTTCGATAGGCGCATGCGCGCGCAGAGCGGCCATGGCAAACGCCATGGCAATGCGATGGTCGTCGTGGCTGGCGATACGGCCGCCGCCGAATACGGCGCCCGCGCCCCGGCCAACGATCGTAAGGCCGTCGTCGGCCACGCTTACCTCGACGCCGAGCTGGCTCAGGCCGTCGGCCATTACCGCGATCCGATCCGATTCCTTGACCCGCAGCTCCGCGGCGCCGGTCAAACGGGTCGTTCCCTCGGCACAGGCGGCGGCAATGAATATCGCCGGGAACTCGTCGATGGCCAACTCCACTTCGTCACCGCCGATATCGATGCCCTTGAGCGACGCACTGCGTACTTCGATATCGGCCACCGGCTCGCCGGCCTGGATACGCTCGTCGTGCAGGCGTATGTCCGCGCCCATGCGGCTGAGGATGTCGATTACCCCGCGTCGGGTCGGGTTGATGCCCACGCCGGGCATCATGATCGCGCTGGATTCGGCAATACTGGCGCCGACCATGAAGAACGCGGCCGAGGACAGATCGGCCGGCACCGCCACATCGCCTGCCTGCAGCGCCTGGCCGCCGGTAATGGACAGCGTGTGCGCCTGGCGTTCGATACGCACGCCAAAGGCGGAGAGCATGCGCTCGGTATGGTCGCGGCTGATGCCCGGCTCGGTGACCCGCGTCGTGCCCTGGACATACAGCCCGGCCAGCAGTACACAGGATTTGATCTGGGCGCTGGCGACCGGCGGCGTGTAGTCGATGCCGTTAAGCACCTGCCCGCCGTGTATTTCGAGCGGCGCGCGCCCGCCTTCCTGGCCATCGATACGCGCGCCCATGAGCGTCAGCGGCTCGATCACACGCGCCATGGGCCGGCGTGAAAGACTGGCGTCGCCGACCAGACGGCTATCGAAACGCTGACCGGCCATCAGGCCGGACATCAAACGCATGGAGGTGCCCGAATTGCCCAGATCGAGCGGCGCCCGCGGCGCCTGCAGCCCGTCGCGACCCAGGCCGTCGACGATCAGCGCATCGCCGTCACGCTCGAACATGACGCCCATCGCCTGGAAGGCATGCAGGGTCGCCAGACAGTCCGCACTTTCCAGAAAGCCGGTAATACGCGAGCGCCCGTCGGCGATGGCCGAGAGCATGACCGCCCGGTGCGAAATGGACTTATCGCCCGGCACGCGCAGCTCGCCACGCAGGGCGCCGCCCGGCTGCAAATGAAAACGACGCATGTCAGGAACGCCTCATGGCAAAACCGTCGCGCGCGGTCTTCGCGCGCAGGAAAGTAGCCGCCAACGTGTCGCGGTCGTCGTCGGCAATCGCCGCGCGCACCGCCGCCAGATCGCCGATATAGCGATCCAGTACCGGCAGTACCGCGTCGTGATTGGCGGTCACGATATCCGCCCAAAGGTCGGGGCTACTGGATGCGATCCGGGTGAAGTCGGCAAAACCGCCGGCTGCGTACGCGAATATTTCGGTACGTTCGGCCATCCGCGCCAGCGTATCGACCAGGGTATAGGCCAGCAGATGCGGCAGATGACTGGTCGCGGCCAGCACCTCATCGTGGTGCGCGCCGTCCATTTCGCTGATCTGTGCCCCCACGGCCCGCCACAGTGCTTCAACCCGGGCCAGCGCCTGCGGCTCGGTCGCCAGCGTCGGCGTGAGAATCACGCGGCGCTGCTCGAACAATTCCGCGAAGCCCGCATCGAGGCCGCTACGCTCGGTGCCCGCGATAGGATGCCCCGGCACGAACCGGGCGAAGCTCTCACCCAAACCGGCCTGTGCCTCGCGAATCACGCTCAGCTTGGTACTCCCGGTATCGGTGACCACGGCATTCGCGGGTAGCGCCGTGGCCAGACGCGCGAACACGCCGGCCATGGCGCCAATGGGCACGGCCACGACCACGAGCGTCGCCTTGGCCACGGTCGTCGCGATATCGGTCGATGCCTCATCGGCCAAACCGAGCTCGCGGGCCCGGCGCGCCTCGTCGGCATCCGCCACCACCGCATCGATACGATCGCCCAAACCTTTGGCCTGAAGCGCGCGCACGATCGAGCCGCCGATCAGACCCAGTCCGATTACGCAGATTCGTTCTTCATCCAGGCTTGGCCGATCCGGGCTCATGCGCGCTCGAGCACGCTATCAAGTGCCGCGAGAAAAACCTGGTTCTCTTTTTGGCTGCCGACAGTTACGCGCAGATGCTCAGGCATTGCATAACTTTCCAGCGGTCGCACGATCACGCCTTCGTGCAGCATCGCGCGATACACGGGCGTCGACGGCTGCCCGCAGTCAAAGGTGATGAAATTCGCCTGCGACGGCACGCAGCGCAGCCCCCGGGCCGCCAGTTCGTCGGCCAGCGAGGCACGCTGCACGGCGTTGGTCTGGATCGAATAAGCCACGAAGTCCTCATCCGCCAACGCCGCCTGGGCACAGTGGAGCGCCACCGTGTTGACGTTGAACGGCTGGCGAATGCGGTTGATCCAGTCGGCGACCGCGGCCGAGGTCAGGGCATAGCCAACGCGCAGCCCCGCCATCCCATAAATTTTCGAGAATGTGCGCGTAACAACAAGATTTTCGAAGCGTTCCAGCCATTGGCGGCTATCGGGGCGTTCGCTGTCCGCCTGGTATTCCAGATAGGCCTCGTCGAGCACCACGACCACACCGGGCGGTACCGTCTGCAGGAACGCTTCGATCGCGTCCGGTGCGAGCCAGGTACCGGTAGGGTTGTTGGGGCTGGCAATGAACACGACGCCGGTGTTTTCGTCGATATGGTCGAGAAACGCGTCGAGATCGTGGCCATAGGGCATATCGGCCTCGGGCCCGAGCGCCGGCACCTCGCGCACCTCGGCGTTCACGGCCTGGGCGACGATCGGATAGACCGCGAACGCGTACTGCGAAAACACCGCGTTCTTGCCGGGGCCCAGAAAGACCCGCGCCGTGAGCTCCAGCACGTCGTTGGACCCGTTGCCGAGCGTGACCCGTTCCGGCTCGATCGCATGGCGGGCGGCGATGTCCTGCTTGAGCGCATAGCCGCCCCCGTCCGGGTAGCGATGCAGATCCGATGCACCTTTTTCCAGAAACTCGGCGAACGCCCGCGTCACCGCCGGCGCCACGCCGAACGGATTCTCGTTGGAGGCCAGCTTGATGATCGAGGTCAGCCCAAGCTCGCGCTTGAGGTCATCGATCGGTTTGCCGGGCACATAGGCATGCAGGCCGTGAATACCGGCATGCGCCTGTTCGTTAAGGCTTTTACCCATGTTATTTCAATCGGTTAACGCTTGAATTTAATTCTCGACATCAGGTCGACGAAACGTCGACCGCCCGCGGATAGGCGCCCGCGGATAGGCGCCCAGCACCTTGAGCATCGCGGCCTGGGATTCGATCGCCTCGAGCACCTGACGTACCCGCGGCTCGTCGATATGGCCTTCCAGATCGATGAAGAAATTATAATCCCATGCCTGGCGCCGCGACGGCCGCGATTCGATACGGGTGAGGTCGACGCCCGCCTCCGCGCCCGGCGTGAGCAGGCGGTGGAGCATGCCCGGCTGGTTGCGGATGGCCACCAGGATCGAGGTCATGTCGTTGCCGGTGGCCGGCACCTGCTGTTTGCCAAGTACGAGAAAACGGGTGGTGTTGTTCGGCTCGTCCTCGATGTTCGAGGCCAGCATCGGCAACTCGTAGAACTCGGACGCGGCGCGCCCGGCGATGGCAGCGGCCTGGCTCTCGCCGGCCACGCGTCGTGCCGCTTCGCCGTTGCTGGAGACCGCTTCGCGCACCACGCCCGGCAGTTGCCGGTCGAGCCACTTGCGGCACTGGGCCAGCGATTGTGCATGGGCCACCACGCGCTTCACCCCGGTCAGATCCGCGGCCTTCGACAGCAGATGATGATGGACGGCCAGCGCGACCTCGCCGCAGATCTGCAGCGAGCTGCCGACCAGCTCGTCGAGGGTGTGGCTGACCACGCCTTCGGTCGAGTTCTCGACCGGCACGACGCCGAAATTGGCGTTGCCGGCCTCGACCTCGCGAAAGATTTCGTCGATGGCCGGCAGCGGCATCGCTCGCACCGAATGACCGAAGTGCTTGTAGACCGCGGCCTGGGTATAGGTGCCCTCGGGGCCCAGATAGGCCACCTTCAACGGCGATTCCAGCGCCAGACAGGCCGACATCACTTCGCGCATGAGGCGCATGATGGTGGCATCGTCCAGCGGGCCGTCGTTGCGCTCGGCCACCCGGCGCAGCACGTCGGCTTCGCGCTCGGGGCGATAGAAGTCCGTGCGTTGTCGTTCGGCCTTGATGCGGGCAACATCCAGCGCCACACCGGCACGCTCGGCGATCAACGCCTGGATTTGCGCATCCAGCGCATCGATACGCTCGCGTGCGCCGGCCAGCGCCTCGTTGTCCGAGTTGTCCTGCGACGAACTCATCGCTTACGCCGCGTCGCTACCCACGGCACCCAGATAGCGCACGCACAGCACGCCTTCGATGGTGCGCAGCTCTTCGATGGCTTCATCGGCGACCGGCGCATCGATATCCACAAGCGTGTAGGCGACCTCGCCCTTCGACTTGTTGAGCAGATCGGCGATGTTGTGCCCGTGGCGGGCCAGCGTCGAGGAGATCTGGCCGACCATGTTCGGCACGTTATGGTTGACCACGGCCAGACGATGGGCGCTCGCGGTCGGCGGCATGATCGCCTCGGGGAAGTTCACCGAGTTGCGGATGTTGCCAACTTCGAGATAGTCGCGCAGCTGGTCGGCGATCATCATCGCGCTGTTGTCTTCGGCTTCGTCGGTCGAGGCGCCCAGATGCGGCAGCGTGATCACGCGATCGTGTCCGCGCAGCTTCTCGGAGGGGAAATCGCAGACGTAGTAGCTCAGGCGGCCGTTTTCCAGCGCGGCGAGCACGGCGTCTTCATCGACGATCTCGGCGCGCGAGAAGTTGAGCAGCACCGCGCCCTTGCGCATCAGCTTGAGGCGCTTGGCATCGACCAGGCCGCGCGTATCGTCGACCAGCGGCACGTGCAGCGACACATAGTCGGAGCGCGACAGCAGTTCGTCGATGGACAAGGCCTGCGAAACGTTGGAGGTAAGACGCCAGGCGTTGTTGACGGTGATGCCCGGGTCGAAACCCTGCACGCTCATGCCCAGCGCCTGGGCGGCGTTGGCCACGTTCACGCCGATGGCGCCGAGGCCGGCCACGCCGAGCGTGCGGCCCGGCAGTTCCACGCCCTTGAAGCGCTTCTTGCCGGCTTCGACTTCCTTCTTGAGCTCTTCGCCGGTGGAGGTGAGTTCCTCGACGTACTTCCAGGCGCTCATCAGGTTACGCGAGGCGAGCAGCATGCCGGCCAGTACCAGCTCCTTCACGGCGTTGGCGTTCGCGCCGGGCGCATTGAACACCGGCACGCCACGCTTGCTCATGTCGGCGACCGGAATGTTGTTCACGCCGGCGCCGGCACGCCCGATCGCACGCACGGAATCGGCGATCGCCATATCGTGCATGTTGTGCGAGCGCAGGATGATGGCGTCCGGCTTGGACATCTCCGAGGCAATCTCGTAGAGATCGCGCGGCAGGCGATCGAGCCCCTTGGCCGAGATATTGTTCAGCGTCTGGATCTTGAACGTCATAACTAACCTTTATCCGCGAATTCTTTTGAAAACTGATCCGCAGATTTCACGGATCGCGAAGATCGAAATGCGGCGACAAACAACTGTTACAGCCGGTCTTCGAATCTGGGCGATCTGGGCAATCTGCGGATTGCTATGTCTTAACCGTTGGCCTTTTCGAAACCGCGCATGAAGTCCACCAGCGCGTCGACGCCGGCTTCCGGCATGGCGTTGTAGATCGAGGCACGCATGCCGCCGACCGAACGATGGCCCTTGAGCGTGGACAGCCCGGCCTCCTCGGCCTGGGCCAGGAACGTCTTGTTGAGATCGTCGTTGGCCAGCAGGAACGGCACGTTCATGGTCGAACGGGCATGCGGCGCTACCGGGTTGCTGTAGAAGTCCGAGCCGTCGATAAAGCCGTACAGCTTGTCGGCCTTGCGCTGGTTGCGCTCGGCCATGCCTTCCAGGCCGCCATTGTCGAGAATCCATTCGAAGGTCAGGCCCGCCATGTACCAGGCGAAACACGGCGGCGTGTTGAGCATGGAATCGGCATCGGCCTGCTGCTTGTAGTCCAGCACCATCGGCACGCCCGGCTGCGGGTTGCCCATGAGGTCGTCGCGCACGATGACCATGGTGACACCCGCCGGGCCGGCGTTCTTCTGCGCGCCGGCATAGATCACGCCGTATTTGGACACGTCGATCGGCTTGGAAAGGAACGCCGACGACCAGTCACCCACCAGCGGCACATTGCCCGTATCCGGCACGTCCGGGTACTCGATGCCCTCGATGGTTTCGTTAGGGGTGTAATGCACATAGGCCGCGTCGTCGCGCAGCTGCCAGTCGGCCCGGGCGGGCACGTCGGTGAAGCTGCCGTCGACAGCCGAATTGGCCGCGACCTGGGCATCGCCGTACTTGCCGGCTTCCTTGACCGCTTTCTTGCCCCAGCTGCCGTTAACCACGTAGTCGGCCTTTTGCGACGTACCCATGAGGTTCAACGGCACGCCCGCGAACTGGCCCGCGGCCCCGCCCTGCAGAAACAGCACGCTGTAGCCCTCGGGCACGTTCAGCAGCTTGCGCAGATCCTGGGTGGCTTTTTCGGCAATGGAGACGAAGGCATCGCCGCGATGGCTCATTTCCATCACCGACATGCCGGTGCCCTGCCAATCCAGCAGATCGGCCTGGGCTTTCTCGAGCACTTCGACCGGCAGTGTGGCCGGCCCTGCACTGAAGTTGTAGACGCGTGCCATAAAAGTCTCCTTTGAAAATCGACGCTGCGCGAAGGTCAGTCCGCGGCAGGGTCCGAATCGTTATCGTCGGCGGCCGGCGCGTCATCCGCGCTGCGGTCGTCGCTGGAATCGTCGGCGCCATTCTCCGCGCCCGTGTCTTCGCCGTCCGCCTCGCCGTCGTCTTCCTCGTCGTCGGTGACGATACGGTCGACGCCGACCAGATGCTGGTCGTCGGCCACCCGGATGATGCGTACACCCTGGGTATTACGGCCGAGCACCGATATTTCGGCCACGGCCGTGCGAATCAGCGTACCCATATTGGATATCAGCATGATTTCATCGTCTTCGAGCACCTGGGTCGCGCCTACGACGGCACCGCTCTTGTCGGACTGCTTGAGCGCGAGCACGCCCTGGCCGCCACGACCGCGCAGCGGATAATCGTCCACCGGCGTGCGTTTGCCGTAGCCCTGCGCGGTCACCGTGAGGATATCGCCGTCGCGGATCACGATGAGCGCGATCACGGCCGCGCCGTCCTCGTCCTCGGGCAGGCGGATACCGCGTACGCCCGCGGCCGTACGGCCCATTTCACGAACGTCCTGTTCGGCAAAACGAATCACCTTGCCGCCCGAAGAGAACAGCATCAGCTCGTCGTCGCCGCTGGTCAGGTCCACGCCCACCAGCGCGTCATCGTCGCGCAGATCGATGGCGATGATGCCGTTGGAGCGCGGCCGGGAGAACTGCTCCAGCGCGGTCTTCTTGACCGTGCCGTTGCGGGTGGCGAAGAACACGTTTTCGCTGGTGTTGAAGTCCTTGATGGGCAGCACCTGGGAGATGCGCTCGTCGGCCTCCAGCGGCAGCAGGTTCACAATGGGCTTGCCGCGCGCGCCGCGACCGGCGCTGGGCAGCTCGTAGACCTTGAGCCAGTACGCCTTGCCGGCCGAAGAGAAGCACAGCAGCGTGTCGTGGGTATGCGCGACCCACAGCTTGTCGATGAAGTCGGCATCCTTGGTCTGGGTGGCCGACTTGCCGCGCCCGCCGCGACGCTGGGCGCGATAAGCATCCAGCGGCTGGCTCTTCACATAGCCTTCGTGGGTGAGCGTGACCACCACGTCTTCCGGGGTGATCAGGTCGGCGGTGGTCAGATCCAGATGGCTGTCGAGAATCTCGGTCTTGCGTTCGTCGCCGTAGTCGCGACGGATCGCCTCCAGCTCCTCGCGGATGACCTCGAACAGCCGCGCCATGTTGGACAGAATCTCGATGTAATCGGCGATCTTTTCGAGCAGCTGCTCGAACTCTTCGATGATCTTGCTCTGCTCCAGGCCGGTGAGCCGGTGCAGACGCAGGTCCAGAATCGCCTGGGCCTGGGTTTCGGTCAGACGATAGCTGCCGTTGTCCTGCAGCCCGTACGCCTTGGACAGATCCGCCGGGCGCGAGGATTCCGCCCCCGCGCGCTCGAGCATGTCCACCACCTGACCCGGCGGCCATTCGCGGTTGATCAGTGCTTCGCGCGCTTCCGCGGGACCGCTCGAGGCCTTGATCAGGGCGATCACTTCGTCGATGTTGGCCAGCGCGATGGTCAGGCCTTCCAGCACGTGGGCCCGGGCACGAGCCTTGGCCAGCTCGTACTGGGTACGCCGGGTCACGACCTCGCGCCGGTGACGAATGAAGGCTTCCAGCAGCTGCTTCAAGTTCAGCGTGCGCGGCTGGCCGTCGTCGAGCGCGACCATGTTGATGCCGAACACCGTCTGCATCTGCGAATGGCGATACAGATTGTTGAGCACGACCTCCGGCGTTTCGCCGCGGCGCAGCTCCACGACCATGCGCATGCCGTCCTTGTCGGACTCGTCGCGCAGCTCGGTGATGCCCTCGATGCGCTTGTCCTTGACCAGCTCGGCGATCTTTTCCAGCAGCCGGGCCTTGTTGACCTGATACGGCAGCTCGGTGACCACGATCGACTGCTTGCCGCGCTCGTCGACATCCTCGAAGTGCGCCCGGGCCCGCATGTAGATGCGACCGCGCCCGGTTTCGTAGGCCTCGCGAATGCCGTCGGCGCCGTTGATCATGGCCGCGGTCGGGAAATCCGGACCGGGCACGTGTTCCATCAGACCGGCAATGCTGATCTGCGGGTCGTCCATGACCGCCAGCACCGCGTTCACGACTTCCGTGAGGTTATGCGGCGGGATGTTGGTGGCCATGCCCACCGCGATACCGGTACCGCCGTTGACCAGCAGGTTGGGCAGGCGGGTGGGCAGCACCGCCGGCTCGGACTCGGATTCGTCGTAGTTGGGAATGAAATCGACCGTATCCTTTTCGATATCGGCCAGAATTTCGTGCGCCAGACGCGCCATGCGCACTTCGGTATAACGCATAGCCGCCGGCGCGTCGCCGTCGATGGAGCCGAAGTTGCCCTGGCCGTCGACCAGCACATAGCGCATGGAAAAATCCTGCGCCATGCGTACGATCGTGTCGTAGACCGCGGAATCGCCGTGCGGGTGGTACTTACCAATCACGTCGCCGACCACACGGGCCGACTTCTTGTACGGCTTGTTCCAGTCGTTGCCCAGTTCGCGCATGGCGTAGAGCACGCGCCGATGCACGGGCTTGAGGCCGTCGCGCACGTCGGGCAACGCACGCCCGACGATCACGCTCATGGCATAGTCGAGATACGACTGGCGCATCTCGTCTTCGAGGTTGATCGAAAGAATCTCTTTTGCGACGTCTGCCATAGAGTTTTAATTCGTTCTAGCCGCCTGCAACGCAGGCCGCATTCGGTGCGTATCCACGGGCTGGGAGTCGGCACTCGCCGGCGGCGATGGCCGGTCGTGCAACGCGGTTCAGCGCCGTCGCGTAAAGCCGGTCATGTTAGCACAGCGCGTGTGCCAAAAGCGCTTGATTGCGCTAGAGTGGCGGGCGTTCGCGCTCCCCACTGATCGCCTGTTTCCATGCGCCAGATCGATACCCTTGTTCATGCCCGCTGGGTCGCCCCTGTCTGCGGCGATTCGCGGCTGCTCGAAAACCATGCCGTGGCCATTCACCACGGCCTGATCGAAGCCGTACTGCCCAGCGACGAAGCCCGCGAGCGCTTCGATGCGAAAGAAGTCATCGACCGCGACACGCATCTGCTGATACCGGGACTGATCAATACCCATACCCATGCGGCGATGAACCTCATGCGCGGCATCGCCGACGATGTGCCGCTCATGCCCTGGCTGAGCGACTACATCTGGCCCACCGAAGGCGAATTCATGTCGCCCGAGTTCGTCGCCGACGGCACCGATCTGGCCATGGCCGAGATGCTGCGCGGCGGCACCACCTGCTTCAACGACATGTATTTCTTTCCGGACGTGGTCGCCGAACGCGTGGAAGCGGCCGGCATGCGGGCCACGGTCGGCATGATCGTGATCGACTTCCCCACGGTGTGGGCGGCCAACGCCGACGAATACCTGGAAAAAGGCCTGGCCCTGCACGACGCCTGGCGCGGTCACGATCGCATTTCCACGGTGTTTGCCCCGCATGCGCCCTATACCGTCTCCGATGCGCCGCTCAAAAAGATCCGCACCTATGCCGACGAAATGGATCTGCGCGTGCATATGCACGTCCACGAAACGGCTTTCGAGGTGACCGATGCCGAGCAAAAGAACGGCCAGCGCCCGCTTGCACGCCTGCACGACCTGGGCCTGCTGACGCCGAACTTCCTCGCCGTGCATATGACCCAGCTCAGCGACGAGGAGATCGCGCTGTGCGCGCGTAACGGCGTCCACGTGCTGCATTCGCCCGAGTCCAACCTCAAGCTGGCCAGCGGCCTGTGCCCGGTACAAAAGCTCATCGATGCCGGCATCAACGTCGCGCTGGGCACCGACGGCGCGGCCTCCAACAACGATCTGGACATGATCGGCGAAATGCGCACGGCCGCGTTCATCGGCAAGATCGCCGCCGACGACGCGGCCGCGGTCAGTGCCGATACCGTGCTGCGCATGGCCACCATCGGCGGCGCCGAAGCACTGGGCATCGCCGAAACCACCGGTTCGATCGAGCCCGGCAAGATGGCCGACCTGTGCGCCATCGATCTCGACGCGCTCGAAACCAAACCGGTGTTCGACCCGATCGCCGCCCTGGTCTACAACGTCTGCCGAGAACAGGTCAGCGACACCTGGGTGGCCGGTCAACGCCTGCTGGCCGATCGCCGGCTCACCACCCTGGACGAAGCCGATATCGCCGCACGCGCGGCCGACTGGCAACACAAGCTCGCAGCCCACGCAAAGGACACCTCATGACAAGCGATCAGAACGCCGAACTGGCCAAATTCGGCCGTATGGCCGAACACTGGTGGGACCCGGCGGGCGAAATGCGCCCGCTGCACGATATCAACCCGCTGCGAACCGATTTCATCGACCGACGCGCGCCGCTTGCCGGCAAGCGCGTGCTCGATGTCGGCTGCGGTGCCGGCATTCTCTCGGAAGCGCTGGCCCGACGCGGCGCCCAGGTGACCGGCCTGGACCTGGCGCCCGAACTGATCGAAGCCGCCAAGGCCCATGCCGAACAAAGCGATCTTGATATCGACTATCGCTGTGTATCCAGCCGCGATCTGATGCGTGAGCTGCCCGGCGCCTTCGATATCGTCGTCTGCTACGAAATGCTGGAACATGTCGATACGCCGGCTTATGTCGTCGACGACTGCGCCATGCTCACCGCCCCTGGCGGCCATCTGTTCTTCTCCACCATCAACCGCAGCGCCAAGGCCTGGCTGCTGGCAATCGGTGGCGCGGAGTACGTGCTCGGGCTGCTGCCGCGCGGCACCCACGAATACAGCAAGCTCATTCGTCCGTCGGAGCTGGGCGCCTGGTGTCGGCGCGCGCATCTCGAGGTCGCCGAGATCGCAGGCATGCACTACAACCCCTTCCCCCGCCGCGCCGCGCTCACCCAGCGCCCGGACGTGAACTACTTCCTGCACGCCCGCAAACCCGCCGCGAGCCGCGCATGAAGTTACAAGCCTTCGATGCGGTGCTGTTCGATCTCGACGGCACCCTGCTCGATACCGCGCCGGATCTGGCCGGGGCGATCAACGACATGCGCGTAGAACGTGGGCTCGAAGCCCTGCCGCTCGCCGAACTGGCGCCCATGTGTTCCTTCGGCGGGCGCGGCATGCTCCGCAAGGGCCTCGATCTCACCCCCGAGGATGCCGACTATCGCGCCAGCTACGATCTGTTCATCGAAACCTACCGCCAGCGCATGACCCGCGATACCCGGCCCTTCGACGGCATGCGTGAATTCGTGCGCCAGCTCGCCGACAGCGGCCTGGCCTGGGGCGTGGTCACCAACAAGATGGAAGCGCTCGCGCTGCCGCTGATGGATCATATGGACTTCGACCCGCCGCCGGGCTGCGTGATCGGCGGCGACAGCGCGGGTGTGGCCAAACCCGACCCGGCGCCGATGTACATGGCCTGCGAGCGTATCGGCGTCGACCCCGCCCGCTGTGTCTATATCGGCGATTCCGATCGCGATATCGAAGCCGGCCGCGTCGCCGGCATGGCCACCATCGGCGTGGCCTACGGCTATATTCCGCCCGGCGACGATATCCACGGCTGGCAGGCCGACGTGGTCATCGATACCGTCGCCGGCCTCGCCGCCGCGCTCGAACAGCTGGATGCGCAGGCGATTGCCGGCGCGCACCCGACCTGAAACCGAAAAAGCCCGTCCCATGACCGTATCTACCGATTCCAAACCGCTCGCCAACCGCGTGATTCTCATAACCGGCGCGGGCGGCGGCCTGGGCGCCGTCGTGGCACGCGCGATCGCGGCGGCCGGCGCCGAGTGCGTGCTGCTTGGCCGGCGCGAGCGCACGCTGACCCCGGTGTTCGATGCCATCGTCGCCGACGGCAGCCCTGAGCCCGCGCTGTTTCCCCTGGACGTGACCCGCGCCGGTGAAGACGACTACCAGCGCCTGGTGGACGGCATCGCCGCCGACTGCGGCCATCTCGACGGCGTCGTGCATCTGGCCGCCCGCTTCGACGGCCTCATGCCGCTGGCCACCCACCCGATCGACGGCTGGCAGCGGATCATGCATATCAACCTCACCGCCGCCTTCACCCTTACCCAGCTGTGCCTGCCGTTGCTGCAGGCCGTGGACGACGCCTCGGTGGTTTTCACCCTCGACGATGCGGCCGCCAAGCCGAAAGCCTTCTGGGGTGCCTATGGCGTGAGCAAGGCCGGGCTGAGCTCGCTGGTGAAGATGTTTGCCGTCGAGCACGAACAAAGCGATCGCCTGCGCTTCAACGGTATCGACCCCGGCCCGCGACAGACACCGCTACGCGCCAAGGCATTTCCCACCGAAGACCCATCGGCGCAGCCGCCGGAAAGCATCGCCGACACCTATGTACATCTGCTGTCGGCCGCCGCACGCGGCACCACCGGCCAGATCCTGGGCGCGGACGGGCAGCCCGTCGCGGCTTGATCTATTGGCGATCACCGCCAATTGCCACGACCTTAGCGACGCGGCGCCACGGCATAGTCGGTTATAACGCCGACCGGCTTCCGTCGCCGCGCGGACGTGCGCGGTGACTGTAATTCGGTTAGGTCACGATTGTTGTAGGCTGGATTAGCGCAGCGTAATCCAACAGAGAACGCAGCCCCGCGGGTCCGATTGGACCTGCGCGGTTCGTGTCGTCTGGGAGAGCGTCGTTGCCTGTTGGCTTACGGCCTGCGGCCTAAGCCACCTACGCGGGGGATTCCGGCCGCTTGGGTATAGCGGCGACGTCGTGTGTAGGTTGGATTAGCGCAGCGTAATCCAACAAAGAACACAGCCCGCGGGGCCGATTCGACCTGCGCGGTTCGTGTCGTCTGGGAGAGCGTCGTTACCTGTTGGCTTACGGCCTGCGGCCTAAGCCAACCCACGCCAACCTACCCGGCTATACGGCGCGCTCGGATTCAGAAATGGCGGCCTGCCCGTGATCACAACGATCGTGAAGCACACAGTGCCCGCAGTCCGGATTGCGCTTGTGGCAGCGCTGTTTCGCATGGGCAACGATCAGGGCATGGAGTTCGTCGTAAAATCCCGCATCGTTATCGGGGCCGACGGCTTCGATCGACCGGCGCAGGCGCTCGTAGTTGCGCGCGCCGCTGGTCCAGCCATAGCGCTCCATGATGCGAAACGCGTAGGCATCCGCCACGAACGCCGGCCGCTGGAAGGCATAGAGCAGAATCACGTCGGCGGTCTCATGACCGATTCCGTGCAACGCCAGCAGCTCACGGCGCAGGGTGGCGCTGTCGCGCGTTTGCAGCACGTCGAACCCGCCCTGGGCCACGAACCACTCACAGAGCGAGCGCAGGCGTCGGGCCTTGATATTGTGCGGGCCGGCACGGCGGATCAGCGCCGGCAGGTCATCGTGGGCCAGCAGTGATTCGGCGGTCAGCGGCCCGGCATCGCGCAGTTCGGCGATCGCGATTTCCACGTTCGTCCAGGCCGTATGCTGGGTGAGCACCGCGCCGACGAGAATTTCGAAACGGGGATTGTCGGCATCCTGTACCGGCCACCAATGCTGCGGGCCGTAGGCCGCAGCCAGACCGTCATGGAATGCGCGTAGCGCCGACGCCGTCGGCTGTTTTTCCGCCACCTAGCGTTGCAGGTCGACGAGCCCGGCGAGTTCGCGTACTTCCTTGCGATCCAGCTCGCGCCAGCCTCCGGCTTTCACGCCGCCGGGCAGGGCCACGGGCCCGAAACCCACGCGCATGAGCCGGGAGACGGTCACGCCCTGCGAGGCCCACAGCCGGCGCACCACGCGATTACGTCCCTGGCGCACGGTGACTTCGAACCAGCGGTTGGCCTTGTGCGCATCGTCGGCGACGCGAATCGCGTCGAACCGGGCCACACCGTCGTCGAGTTCCACGCCTTCGAGCAGGCGTTCGATCATGGCGTCGTCCACCTGGCCGCGCACGCGCACGGCATAGGTGCGTACGATCTCGTAGCTGGGATGTTCGAGACGGCGCTTGAGTTCGCCGTCGGTGGTCACCAGCAACAGCCCGGAGGTATTTACGTCGAGACGGCCAATGGCGAGCCAGCGCCCCGCCTTGATCTTGGGCAGGCTCTTGAAGATGGTGGGCCGGCCTTCCGGGTCCTTGCGGGTGACCACCTGATCGACGTGTTTCTTGTAGGCCAGCACGCGGGTGCGCGTATTCAGGCGCTCGTCGAGATTCAGGCGTTTGCCGTCCATGCGGATCTCGTCGCGCGCGTCGGCCTTGTCGCCCAGCGTGGCCACCTTGTTGTTCACGCGGATCCGCCCGGCCTCGATGACCTGTTCGAGCTGGCGACGCGACCCGTAGCCGGCGCTCGCGAGCAGCTTCTGTAGACGTTCGGACATGAGGCTTCCTGTAGGCGCCGGTAACGAGTGAACTAGTTTAACCGGCCGGTTCAAGCTTTGCGGCGTAATCGCCGACGGCAATCCGGCTATCGGCAGTTCTGGCGGGTTGCCAGGCGATTGATCGGCACAGCCTGCGACCGATACGACTGCAACTTGGCACGAATTCAGAAGGTGCGCGCAGATAGACGCCGGCAACAATGCAAATACGGCGCGCCGTGGCACGTTTGACCAAACGAGATGGATTCGGCGACGCACACTGTGGCCACCGCTCCATCAAATTCGTTCGCCCGCGTTTATCTGCAGAAGAACACGACGCCGTGATGCCTGCTATTTTTCGACGAAGGCGCGCTCGATGACGTAGTCGCCCGGCGCGCCGATATGCGGAGAGACTTCGAATCCGCGGGCGTCGAGCAGTGCGGCAGAGTCGGCGAGCATGCCGGGGCTACCGCAGATCATCACGCGATCGTGTTCGGGGGCGAGCGGCTCGAGGCCGAGATCGGCGCTGACCGTGCCGTTGTCGAGCAGCGTGGTGACACGGCCCTGGTGGACAAACGGCTCGCGGCTGACGATCGGGTAGTAGCGCATCTGGGCGGCAATCATCTCGCCGAGCATCTCGTCGTTGGGCAACGTCTCGGAGAGCAGCTCCCGATAGGCCAGATCGTTCTCGTGACGCACACCGTGCAGCACGATGACGCGATCGAAGCGTTCATAGGTGGCCGGATCGCGCACGATCGACAGAAACGGCGCCAGGCCCGTGCCCGTGGACATCAGATAGAGATTGCGACCCGGATGCAGATCGCTGATCAGCAGCGTGCCCGTCGGCTTGCGGCTGACCAGCAGTTCGTCGCCCTCTTTCAGGTGCTGCAGCTGCGAGGTGAGCGGGCCGTCCGGCACCTTGATGCTGAAGAACTCGAGATGGTCTTCGTAGTTGGGCGAGACAATGCTGTAGGCACGCAGCAGCGGCTTTTTCTCCTGCTGCAGACCGATCATCACGAACTGGCCGTTCTCGAAGCGCAGGGCACGATCGCGGGTGGTGGTAAAACTGAACAGCGAATCGTTCCAGTGATGCACGCTGAGTACGCGTTCGGAGTTCAATGCAGCCATGATCTGAGTGTTTCCGTACTTGAATCAGTCCGCCGTGGCGATTGCACGCGCTACGGCGACATCGAGCTGTTGCTGTCGAGACAATGGGCGCGCCGCGCGCGATTCCAAGCCAATAACGCCAGTGTAGGGCCCTAGTGTGGCGAAGGCGGCGTTTCGTCGTTTTGACCTGCATCATCGGCCGCCGTATCCGGTTCGGTTTCGTCGTACTGCGTGGCGGTCGCATCCACGGCCTGCGCCTCGCCTTCTGACGATTCCTCGTCCCCGGCTTCGTCCGACGTGTTCTCGTTTCCCTGCAGCCGCGCGAGCGCGGCATCGAGCGCATCCAGATCCTGAATCTCCGGCAGGCTGGGCAGATCGGCCAAACGCGACACGCCGAAATCGTCCAGAAACTGCGGCGTGGTGCCGAACAACGCCGGTCGGCCCGGCATGTCGCGATAGCCCACCACCTTGATCCAGCCGAATTCCTGCAGCGTCTTGACGATGTTCGACGATACCGACACCCCGCGTACGGCTTCGATATCCGAGCGGGCGATGGGCTGGCGATAGCAGATCAGCGCCAGCGTTTCGAGCATGGCCCGCGACAGTTTCGGCGGGCGCTCTTCCCAGAGCCGCGACACCAGCGCCGAATAGTCGGCGCCCACCTGGAAACGCCAGCCGCTGGCGACCTCCACCAGGTCCATCGCGCTATCGGCATAGCGTGCCTGCAACGCCTCGATGCCGGCGCGTACATCCGCGCGTTCGAGCGCGTGCGTGGTATCCAGGAGACGCACGATCTGGTCGATGGACAGCGGCGCGTCGGCGGCCATGAGCAGCGCTTCGATACAGCGCAACACGGAATCGGCAATTACCGGCTCGTTCGCCGACGCCTCGCTGTCGTGCTGGGTTTCGATTGGCGTGGGTTCGTCGTGGCTCACGTGGGCTTTTCTTGGTCGATGTTCATTCGGGGCGCGGGCCGGCCAGGCGCAGCGCAACCGGCGCATAGGGTTCGGCCTGGTCGATGGCGATCAGCGCTTCGCGGGCCAGTTCGAGAATGGCCAGAAACGATACCACCACGCCCAGCCGACCTTCGCTGGTTTCCACCAGGGCGACGAAGGCACAGGCCTGGCCGCTGCCCAGGCGTTCGAGGATACGGCTCATGTGTTCGCGTACCGATAGCGGCTCGCGTTCGATCTTGTGTTCGGTGAACAGCTCGGCGCGGGTGAGCACGTCGTGCAGGGCATGCAGCAACGCGCCGAGATCGGTTTCCGGCTGCGGGCGTTCGATATGAATACGCTTCGGGCCGTGCTGTACGGGGGTGATATCGCGCCCGCTGCGCGGCCACTCGTCGAGCTGCTCCGCGGCCTGCTTGAACTGTTCGTATTCCTGCAGGCGGCGTACCAGTTCCGCACGCGGGTCTTCGCCCTCGTCTTCTTCCTCGATGGGCTTGGGCAAGAGCATGCGCGATTTGATCTCGGCGAGCATGGCGGCCATGAGCAGATACTCGCCGGCCAGCTCGATCGCCATTTCCTGCATGACCTCGATATAGGTCATGTACTGGTGGGCGATGGTATGTACCGGAATATCCAGGATATCCAGGTTCTGCTTGCGGATCAGATACAGCAGCAGATCGAGCGGGCCTTCGAAGGTTTCCAGAAACACCCGCAGCGCATCCGGCGGGATATAGAGATCCTCCGGCACATGTTCGAGCGGCTCGCCGCCGACACGCACGGCCGCGGCCGACTTGGCGTCGGCTGCTTGCTGCGGGTGGTCGTCGGTTGCCGATTCGGTCAAGGTTCGCTCTTAAAGTGGCTGTCTTAAGCGTTGTTCAGGAAGAAGAAACCGTCCGCGAATGAACGCGATGAAAAAGCAGATGACGACGAGCGATGGGCCCGTTTTACCGCAGTTACCTATTCTGTGGCGTCATTCAGCCACGCCGCTGTTGATTATCTACCGTGTGCAACATGCGGCGTGAACATCAGATCACCCGTGCTTCGAGCGATCTGTGTTCCGCCCTATTCGCGTGCATTTGCGAACCCGGTTTTTCGAGCCTCGCGATACGCCTAGGCTGAGGAAAGAAAACCGGTCAGCGCGAAGGCGCGCTCCAGGGTCGGCTCGGCACGCTGGCGCGCCGCCGCGGCGCCCCGGGCAAGCAGCGCATCCAGGCCGGCCGTATCGTCGCGGTATTCGGCATAGCGTTGCTGCAGCGGTTCCAGAAAGGCCACCACCGCATCGGCCAGATCGCCCTTGAGCGCGCCGTAGCCCTGGCCCGCATAGCGGTTTTCCAGATCGGCGATTGACTCGTCAGTCACAGCCGAATAGATCGACAACAGGTTCGATACGCCCGGCTTTTCGGCCTCGTCGAAACGAATCTCGCCGTCGGAATCGGTGACCGCCCGCTTGATCTTCTTGATCACCCGCTTGGGTTCGTCGAGCAGCTTGATGACGTTGGCCTCGACATCGTCCGACTTGGACATCTTCGCGGTCGGGTCGCCCAGGCTCATGATACGTGCACCCACTTCCGGGATGATCGGCTCGGGCACGGTGAAAAGGTCTTCGCCGGCGCGCGCGTTGAAGCGCTCGGCCAGATTACGGGCCAGCTCGAGATGCTGTTTCTGGTCGTTGCCCACCGGCACGGCATCGGTCTGGTAAAGCAGAATGTCGGCGGCCATCAGCACGGGGTAGTCGAACAGCCCGGCGTTGATGTTGTC
Organism: Salinisphaera sp. C84B14; assembly: GCF_040361435.1. NCBI lineage: Bacteria > Pseudomonadati > Pseudomonadota > Gammaproteobacteria > Salinisphaerales > Salinisphaeraceae > Salinisphaera > Salinisphaera sp. C84B14. Next base: position 256,952 of record NZ_APNL01000003.1, read on the forward strand.
GACGTTCTTGGCCGACTTATCCTTGAACTGGGTCATGCGATTGAGTTCGCCCATCGACGTATGACAGTTCAGCAGCCAGGCCAGCTGGGCATGGGCCGGCACGTGCGACTGCACGAACATGGTAGCCCGCTCCGGATCGATCCCGGCGGCCAGGTACAGGCACAGGAACTCGTGGCAGCGCTCGCGCAGCGCGGCCGGGTCCTGACGCACCGTGATTGCATGCATGTCGACCAGCGCGAACAGGCAGTCGTGGCTGTCCTGCATGGCCACCCAGTGCTTGAGTGCGCCGATATAGTTACCGAGCGTCAGCTCGCCGGAAGGCTGGATACCGGACAGAACGATGGGTTTGGCAATCTCGGAACTCACACGCGGCCTCTTGGCAGTTCAGTCGACACGGACTAATCAAAGGCGCGAGTATACATTTGCTGGCTTTGCAGGGCGTTGCCCGGGCCTAATAAGACAGGTCACAAAGCCGGCCAATGTCGCGTCGTTACAGCCGCGTAGGTTGGATTAGCGAAGCGTAATCCAACGAAGAACGAAACCCGCGAGTTAACCGGCAACGCGCCTCGAACCGCCCACGAGGCGATTGCCATGTGGGCTTACGGCCTGCGGCCTAAGCCAACCTAAAAGAGCGCGTTAGTTGCGCTCATTCGCGTGCATTGGCGGGCCAGAAAAAGTCCGCCCCCCCTCCAAAGGGATCACGCGTCGACCGGGTCCAGCCCGAGCGCTTCGGCGCTGCCCTTGCCGGCGCGCAGAATCTGCGGCACCGCGGTGGTCAGATCCACCACCGTAGTGGGTTCCACGCCCGTCGCGCCGCCGTCGACGATGATATCGAGCTGCTTGTCGAAGGCCTCGCGTACGTCGAAGGCCTCCGAGAGCGGGATTTCGTCGTCAGGACGCTGGGCGGTGACCGACATGATCGGTTCGTCCATTGCCTCGGCAATCGCGCGCGCGACCGGATGCCCGGGCACGCGAATACCGATGGTCTTGCGCTTGGGATGGGCCAGCCAGTTCGGCACCACCTTCGATGCGGGCAGAACGAAGGTATAGGCGCCGGGCGTCGCCGCCTTGAGCAGGCGAAAGCTGGTGTTCTCGACCTTGGCATAGGTCGAGATTTCGGACAGATCCCGACACACGAGCGTGAAGAAATGATCGCGCCCGAAGCCACGCATCTGCCGGATACGATCGATCGCGTTCTTGTCACCCATCGCGCACGCCAGGCCGTAGGACGAATCCGTCGGATAGGCAATCACCCGGCCTGCGCGCAAGGCATCGGCCACCTGGCTGATACGGCGTGGCTGTGGGGTTTCGGCGTGTACGTGAACGATTTCGGCCATGCGGGCATTATATCGGCTACGTCGATGGCGCGGCAGGTTTTTTCGTCGTTCTTGGCCGATCGCGTCCGAGATGCGGCACACTGCGCGTTATCGGTATTACAAACTCTGGTCAGGACAATCCCATGGATTATTTTGCGATCGTGTCTTTCGATGTGGCGGACAGCAGCGATGGCCGCAAGAAGGCCGTCGACGAACACCGTGCACGGCTCGAGGAACTCGACCAGGCCGGGCGCCTGCTCACCGCCGGCCCGCTGCCACGCGAGGATGCCTATGGCAAGGTCACCGACGGCTTTCAGGGCAGCATCATCATCGCGGCGTTCGACAGCCTTGACGATGCCCGTGCCTGGGCCAAGGTCGATCCGTACAACGCCGAGGGCGTGTACATGGAAAGCACGGTCTATCCGTACAAGAAGGTTTACTGAGCGTATGAGTGATCGTATTCCGCGTATTCGCGAAGCGCTCGAACAGGGCCTGAACACGCAGGAAGTCGCAATTCGTGACGACAGCCACCTGCATGCCGGCCATGCCGGGGCGAAGACGGGCCTGGGCCATTTCCATGTCACCGTCCGCTCGCCCCGCTTCACCGGCACGTCGCCCATCGAGCGCCACAAGCTCGTCTACGAAGCGCTCGGCACGTTGATGCAAACCGATATACACGCGGTATCGATTCGCGCGCTGGCGCCGGAGGAATAACCGGCGCGCCGCGCTGGCTGAACGACTCGCCCGCTCGACATAGAACAAGAACGAACGCCAGCGCGTTTGAGGGGACACAACATGATCCATCGCCCGTACCGGCACCGCACGGTGGCGCTTGCCGTCGCCCTGACTCTCGGGCTGCCGGCCCATGCCCAGGACAGGGTCGGCGCCCCGGCCGGCGACGATGACATCGACCGCCTCGAATCGCTCGCGCCAATCGAAGTGCAAAGCCTGCGGCTGAACACCGAGGTGCTCACCTCGCCGGCCGCGGTCGACGTAACCGAAGCCCGCGATATCCAGCAGGGTCGGGCCAAGGCGCAGCTGGATTCCGCACTCAACCGCACGCCGGGCGTTTACGCCAACAACGGCAGCAACTTCGCCCAGAACCTGCGGATTTCCATTCGCGGCTTTGGCGCGCGCTCGGCGTTTGGCGTGCGCGGGGTCAAGGTGCTCGTGGACGGTATCCCGGAGACGCTGGCCGACGGCCAGGCCCAGACCGACACCATCGACCTCGGCGCGGTGGAGCGTCTTGAAGTGATCCGCGGCCCGTTTTCCGCGCTTTACGGCAACGCCACCGGCGGCGTGGTCGATATCACCACCACGCCGGCCAGCGGGCCAATCGATCGCGGCGAACTGACCGTGGGTGGCCACGGCTATCGGCGGATCGAAGCCGCCACCGCCCACGAGCGCGGCGACTGGGGCTATGCGCTGACCGCCTCCCAGCTCGATATCGACGGCTATCGCGCCCATAGCGAGGTCAAGAAACAGCAGCTCACCGGCAAGCTCGAACGCCGCGTGGGCGCCACCGGCACGCTGCGGCTGGTCACGCGCGTGCTCGATGCGCCGGACACGCTCGACCCCGGCGGCGTAACCCTGGAACAGGCCCGAGCCGACCGGCGCGCGGCACGCGACGCCAACCTCGCATTCGATGCCCGCCAGTCGGCCTCGCAGCAGACCGTGGGCCTGGTGTACGAAGACCAGCTCGCCGAGAACCAGAGCTATTCGGCGAACCTGTTCTACAGCAACCGCGACTTCATCCAGTATCTGCCCTTCGAGGATGCGGGCGTGGTGGCCTACGACCGCGACTTCTTCGGCGGTGGCCTGCAGAGCACGCGCTTCGACACGCTATTCGGCCACGACAACCAGCTCGTGGCGGGCATCGATGCCCAGATTCAGCAGGATGCGCGGACCCGCTACGACAACATCGCCGGCAACAAGGGCGCGCTCGGCCTGGAAGAAGATCAGCAGGCCACCAGCATCGGCGTGTTTGCCCAGAACGTGTTCTCGCTGACCCGGGATCTGGAGCTGACCACCGGCCTGCGCTACGACTATCTCGATTTCGATATCGACGACGCCTTCATCACCGCAACCGACCCCGACGACTCCGGCTCGCGCACCTATCACGAAGTCTCCGCCAACGCCGGCCTGAGCTATGCCTGGGCCGAGCGCCAGCGGGTATACGCCAACGTGGCCAATGCCTTCGAATCCCCCACCTTTACCGAATTCGCCGATCCGGCTGGCAACGGCGGCTTCAACAGCGACCTGGATCCGCAGAAAGCCACCCAGTACGAAATCGGCGCCAAGGGCGAGTTCGGCAGCCGCGCCCGTTATCAGATCAGCGCCTTCTGGATCGACGTACGCGACGAGCTGGTAGTGTTCAACGACGACGGCCGGCGCGACTTCTACGAAAACTCCGGCAAGTCGCGCCGCAAGGGGCTGGAGGCCAAGCTCGAGTACGCCTTCAACGACGAACTCTCGGCCATGGCGGCCTACACCCTGGCCGACTACGAATATCGCGACTTCGTCGACGACAGCGGCAACGACTATGCCGGCAACGCCCTGCCCGGCCTACCGGAGGAACGCCTGTTCGCGGAGCTGGCCTGGCGCGACGCGGATGTGGGCTATGCCACGCTCGACATGCGCTATGCCGGCTCGTTCTATGCCGACAACGCCAATACCGCCAAGATCGACCACGCATGGATCTTCAACGGCCGTATCGGCAAGACCATCGAGGCCGGCGACGACAAGCTGACCGTTTACTTCGGCATCGACAACCTGTTCGACGAAGTCTATTTCGACAACATTCGTATCAATGCCTTCGGCGGGCGTTACTACGAGCCCGCCCCGGATCGTACTTTCTATACCGGACTGGCCTACGAGCTATAGCAAGACGCGGGCCGCCGATGTGCGGCCCGCGCGCAGATCAGCTGTCGGCAAGAAAGCGCTGCAGCGTCTCGGCGTCGAGCTTGTCGAGCTTGACGATTTCGGAGCTGGGTTGGGCAGCCGCGCCTTCAGGCTTGCGGCGCAGAATCACCAGCGGCTGATAGGCATCGAACTCGGCAATACGAAACGCCACCGTCGGGTCGCGCTCGACATCGCCGGGGCCATGAATACCGCAACGCACGACCGACCATTCCGTATGCGCCTGTTCGAAGTATTCCCAGCCGTCGGCCTCGGCGGCTTTTCGAAACGCGGGTTCGACCAGGGACTCGAGCGTCTCGCGCACCTGCTTTTCGATCGTGGCCCGACGTTCGGCCAGACGCTCGTTCGCGCCGAGTTTGGACTGTACTTCATCGGTGGTGACTTCAAGCCAGCTAAGCGCCACGAGACTCTACCTGTGTGAACAAATAAACGGCGGCCAAGCGTAAGCGCTGGCGTGTTCGTGTACAAGCGTTTACAGATGACAACGAGGGCAACCTCTGTACAAGACGCCGTGGTCGTGCCGACGTGCGTCACGCATGGCGGGCACGAAACGACAGGCGTCGCCTGCCTGTCGCAGGCAAGCGATGCCTCGGCGCCGGCCAGGCGCGCAATGCGCGGTTCGTCAAGCCGCGATTCGTCACAGCCTCGGCCTCGAATACAGCACGAGCCGTCTTGCCGGCCCTGACCTGCCAAGCCGGCAGGCGCTGCGCTCTCGCGCGCCTTGTCACAACGAATTCGAGCACTCGAACGCGAACCGCGCCCGGTTAGATAGACCGGCCCTAGCCGGCCTTCGGCTGGCGCGCCCGACTTGAGGACGGCGTGTCCGGCTTTTCGTAGCCGCAGCTTGCGCGGGCCTGGTCGGCAGCATCCACCAACAGATCGAGCATGGGCTGGCGTTGTTCGGCATCCACGCCTTGGGCCAGTGCCTTACGCGCGGCCGCCGCAGCGCGCTCGACTTCGGCCAGATCGCTTGCGCACTGGCTGTCGCTCGGGGTTACAAACAACGTCGTGCAGCCGGACAACGCGACCATCATGGCCACGGGGCCAGCAGCTTTCAGAACTGACTTCGCCATCGGGATATTCCTTTTGCGCACGGTGTAAAAATCGCCCGGACGCGGGTTGTTACGAACCGGCCTCGTCGAGCAGCGCCAGAAACCCGGCTTCGTCGAGCAGGGTGACGCCGAGTTTTTCGGCCTTGTCGCGCTTGCTGCCGGGGCTGTCGCCGGCCACCACATAATCCGTTTTCTTGGAGACGCTGGAGGTGACCCGCCCGCCGCGGGCTTCGATACGCGCCTTGGCCTCGTCGCGGGTCAGGCTGTCCATGCTGCCGGTGAGCACGAAGGTCTGGCCGGCCAGCGGCTGCGGGGTGTCGTCGGTATCGACCGTTTCCCAGGCAACGCCGGCGGCAATGAGCGCATCGATGACGTCGAGATTGCGCTGCTCGCTGAAAAAATCCGCAATACAGTGCGCCACCCGCGCACCCACGCCGGGCACCGCCTGCAGGCCTTCCGCGCTGAGCATGCGATCGCGCGCGGCGCGATTGTCCGGATGCGTCTGTTCGGCGTGCGCGACCCGTTCGAGATAGGCCTTGGCCTCGTCGCGCAGCGCATCCAGCGTGCCGAAATGCCGGGCCAGATCGCGGGCCATCGTTTCGCCCACTTCGCGAATGCCCAGCGCGAAGACGAAGCGCTCCAGCGTCGTCTGTTTGCTGGCCTCGATCGAGGCCAAGAGATTGGCGACCGACTTCGCGCCGTAGCCTTCGCGTTCGACGAGCGCATCGCGATGTTCGTGCAGGGCAAAGATATCGGCCGGCGATTCGAGCAGGCCTTCGTCCACGAAGGCTTCGATCTGGCGATCGCCCAGGCCTTCGATATCCAGCGCGCGGCGCGAGGCAAAGTGCTTGAGCGCTTCGCGGCGCTGCGCGGCACAGACCAGCCCGCCGGTACAGCGCGCCACTGCCTCGCCTTCGACACGCTCGACCGCCGAACCGCATACCGGGCATTCAGCCGGTAATTCGATCGCCGTCGAATTTTCGCCCCGGCGCGCGACTTCCTTGACCTCGGGTATGACGTCCCCGGCCCGGCGTACGACCACGGTATCGCCCACGCGCACGTCCTTGCGGGCGATTTCGTCCATGTTGTGCAGGGTGGCGTTGGAAACGGTCACCCCGCCCACGAAGACCGGTTCGAGCTTGGCCACGGGCGTGAGCGCGCCGGTGCGCCCGACCTGAAACTCCACCGCGTTCAAAAGCGTGGTGGTTTCTTCGGCCGGGAACTTGCGCGCAATCGCCCAGCGCGGCGCGCGGGCGACGAAGCCCAGTTCGTCGCGCACGGCGGCATCATCGACCTTGAATACGCAGCCGTCGATTTCGATATCCAGATTCGCGCGCCGCTCGGCCATCGCCTCGTAGTAAGCCTTGCAGCCGTCCAACCCCTGTACGCGGTCGACGTGCTCGCTGATCTGAAAGCCCCAGGCCTGCAGCTGTTGGAGCTGTTCGTACAGGCTGGCGGGCAATGTGATGCCATCGACGCGGCCGATGCCATAGCCCATGAACGCCAGCGGCCGGCGCGCGGTAATCGTCGAATCCAGCTGGCGCAGGCTGCCGGAGGCGGCATTGCGCGGGTTGACGAAGGCTTTCTGACCTTCGCTTTCCAGCCGCTCGTTGAGCGCATTAAAGCGCGAGCGCGCCAGCACCACTTCGCCGCGAATTTCGATGAAGTCGGGCACGTCTTCACCGGCAAGACGCAGCGGCAGATTACGAATGGTACGGGCGTTGGGGGTGATGTCTTCGCCGGTGATGCCGTCACCGCGCGTGGTCGCCCGTACCAGTACGCCGTTTTCGTAGCGCAGGTTGAGCGCGGTGCCGTCGAACTTGGGCTCGGCGCAGTAGGCCAGCGCGCCGCCATCGACGGCCTCGCGCGCGCGGCGATCGAATTCCGCCAGCTCGTCGTCGTCGAAGCAGTTGCCCAGCGACAGCATGGGCGTGGCGTGATCGACCGACTCGAACTTGTCCGACGGCGGCGCGCCTACCCGCTGGGTAGGCGAATCCGAGGTGATCAGTTCCGGGTGCTCGGCCTCGAGATCCTGCAGCTCACGAAACAGCCGGTCGTATTCGGCGTCCGAGATCGTTGGATCGTCGTCTACGTAATACGCCCGGCTGTGTTCGCGCAGCTGTTCGGCGAGCTGCGCCGCCCTTTGTCTTGTCGCGCTGCTTGCCGCCACTACCGGCGCTTGGCGATCTTCGCGCGCCGGTCGAGATCGGCGACCTTATCCAGCATGTACTGGGCGGTCTGGGCCTTGAGCAGTGCGCGCTTGTCGTCGAGCACTTCGCCGCCCAGGGCCTGGGCCAGTCCGTTGGCGGTTTCCATCATGTCGCGCAGGGCGGCGCCGCCTTGAATCGGCCCCGGCACCACCGTGTACAACACCAGACCGGGCGTATGCAGATGATCCTGGTCGACCGGATCGAGCGTGCCCGGTTTGACCATGTTGGCCACCGCGAACACCGATTCCGGAATGCCGTGGGTTTCGGTCACGCGATGGAACTGATCGTTGATGCCGAACTTCAGATCCTGCGACTGCAGGGCCACATGCACGTCCGGACCGTCGAACATGCGCCCTGCGGGCGCGGCCACATGCAACAGGAACACTTCACGCTCGGCGCCGGGCGGCGCGCTCGGCGCGCGCATGTTCTCGACCCGCTCGCCGCCGCCGGGCGCGGCCTGGGCTTGCTTGTCTGCCCCGGCTGCGACGGCGTCCTGTTCTTCCGGCAGAGGCTTGGGTTCGGCGCCGCGTTTCTTGTAGGCCGTCCAGGAGGCTTCCACGCCCTGCCCACCGCCGGTTTCGTATTCATGCTCGTCAAGCGGAGCGTCTACCTTGCCGGCGGCGCGCCGACTGGCCGGGGTGTTTTTCGACAGCGTCCGCACGCCCACCACGTAGGAATCGCCGCCCAGGGATTCGCCATGCTCGCCTGTGTCCGGACTGTCTTCGCCGGCGCCCCGCGGCGTGTCGTCCATACCCCGCCAGGGATCGTCGCCCGCCTGACGTCGCATGTACCAATAGGCACCGCCGACCACGGCGATCAAGAGAATGAGAAGAAGCCATTGCACGATAGACATAGGCGCTTTAGTCGATAAGTTGCGTGGCGCCGGCTCAGCCGGCCATGTCGAGGGCTTGATCGATATCGACGCTGACCAGCCGGGACACCCCGGGCTCGGCCATGGTCACGCCGTGCAGTTGCTCGGCGAGCGACATCGTCAGCTTGTTGTGCGTAATCACGATGAACTGAACCTGGGCCGACATCCGCCGTACGAGTTCGCAAAAACGCGACACGTTGGCGTCGTCGAGCGGTGCATCGATTTCATCCAGCATACAAAACGGTGCCGGGTTGAGTTCGAACAGGGCGAATAATAGCGCAACCGCGGTCAACGCCTTCTCTCCGCCCGACAACATTTGAATCGAGGCGTTACGTTTGCCCGGCGGACGCGCCATCACGCGGATGCCGGTGGAAAGCCAGTCGTCCTCGGTGAGCTCGAGCGCGGCTTCGCCGCCGCCGAACAATTCCGGGAACATGTCCGCAAACCGCGCGTTGACCTGTTCGTAGGTGGCCTTGAAGCGCGCCCGGGTTTCGCGGTCGATACGCGCGATCGCGCTTTCCAGGGTTTCCAGCGCTTCGGCCAGATCGGCGTGCTGCTCGCCCAGATAGCGCTCGCGCTCGGCCTCGGCGTCGTATTCCTCGATCGCGGCGAGGTTGATCGCGCCCAGGCGCTGGATCTTGCGTTCGAGCGTGTCGATGGCCGACGTGCAGCTTTCGATGGTCGCGCCCTCTTCGAGGCCGGCCACCAGCGCTGTCGGCGTTTCGCCGAGTTCTTCGATCTGTTCGGCGATGCCGGCACGGCGCACGCCGGTGGTTTCGACATCGATCTTGGCCTGTTGCAGGCCTTCGCGGGCCGTATCCACACCCTGCTCGGCCTGCATGAGCTGTTGCGAGACGTCTTGCAGCGCCTTTTCGCTCGCCTTGAGCGCTTCGCGCGCTGCGCGCAGCTCGCGCTCGGCGCGGTGTTGGGCCTCCAGCGCCTGCTCGTGTTCGCTCTCGTCCGCTGCGGGCGCGGCCTCGTCGACGGCGTCGGCGGCCTGGTCATCGAAACCGGCCAGACGCGCCTCGACGTCGGCATGGGCGGTACGCGTATCGGCCAGCCGCTGTTCGATCGACTGCGCCCGGCTGCGGTTCTGTTCGCTACGCGTTTCGATTTCGCGCAGCGCCCGTTCGGCCTCGGCATGGGCCTTGCGGGCAGCGTCGCGCGCGCTGCGGCTTTCGGCAAGTTCCGACTGCGCCTGGCGCCGCGCCTCGGTGAAGGCTTCGGCCTTTTCCTCCAGCGCGGCGACCTGGCCGTTCAGCCGCTCGGCCTCGCCCTCGGCCTCGGCGATCTGCTTGTCCAGGTCGGCGAGTTCCGTGTCCAGCTCGTTGCGCCGGCGGGTAAGCTGCTCGGCGCGAATTTCCCGGCCCTGTTGTTCGGCGCGTGCGGCTTCGAGTTCGCGCTGGGCCTGGGCGATGCGCTGATCGAGCGCCCGTTTTTGTTCGCGGCGCTGGTCGCGCTGCTGGCGCTGTTCATCGAGCGTGGCCTGGCGGCTGGCCAGCTCGGCCTGTTCGCTGTCGATCTGCTCGGCGAGGCTTTCGATACGCTGTTCGCGCTCAAGCACGCCCTGCTCGGCCGAGCCGGCGGCCGGGGTCACCAGACTGTTCGGCCCGATACAGCAGCCGTCGAGGGTGACGAAGCGCTGATCTTCGGCCAACTCCGTGCGCCGCGCGAGCGCGCTGGCAAGATCCTCGACCACGAATACCCGGGCGGCCAGCGCCGCGATGACTGCGGGCGCTTCAATACCGTCGGCCAGGCTGGGCGTATCGGCGGGCCCTTCCACTGGCCCGGCCGTCGCCGCCGCGCCGGCTTCCACCAGGGTCAGCGATTCGTTGGGCCAATCGCCGCTGAGCTGGGGCAGCTGTTCGACCACGAAGCCGCGCAGCCACGGGCCCAGCACGGCTTCGGCGGCCGTCTGCCAGGCCTTGCGTACCTTCACGCGGCGTGCAACGCCCGCCGCCTGGGTCTGGGCATGGTCGGCCAGCCATTCGGCCAACGCCGTGTCGTCTTCGCGCAGCACGGACTGCTGGAGCTGGCGCTCCGAGGCCAGGCGGGCCCGCGTTTCGCCGAGCTGGGTGCGGCGGGTCTCGACATCGCGCTCGGCGTCGTTGATGGCCACCCGCAGGGCTTCGTCGGCTTCGGCCTGTTCGGCGGCCGCGCATTCATCTTCGGCCAGGCGCGCGGCCCGGGCTTCGATATCCCGCGCGCCGGCCTGCAGATCGCCGACCTGTTCTTCATCGAGTTTTTCGCGCTCGGCACGGCGTTTGTCGCGTCGGTTGCCCAACTGCTGGGCCCGCTCTTCGGCATAGCGTGCCCGGCGGCGTTCGGCATCCAGTTGCTGAACGGGATTATGTTCGGCGCTGTTATGGGCGTCCCAGGCCGCCTCTGCCTCGCGCGCGGCCTGCTCGTCTTTCTGCAGCGTCTTGCCGGCGTTTTCCAGCGCCTGTTGCGCATCCGTGCGTTCGCGGGCGATGGCCTCGGCGGCCTCGGCCGTCTGCTGGGCCGCGTGTTCGTCGTCGGCAACCCGCTTGGCCAGCGCGTCGCGGCGTTCGACCAGTTCATCGCGCTCGCGCTGGCGCAGTTCGCGCATTTCCTTGGCATGGGCCAGGGCCTGGGCAATACGTGATGCCCGAGCCTGCGCATCGTAGAAGGCCGCCTGCTGGGTCTGCACCTCGCTCATGGCCTTCTGCTGGCCCGCGGCTTCGGCTTCACGCGCCTGCTGGGCATTGCGCTGCGCGGAAATGGCATCGCGCAGGACGTTCTCGCTTTCGCGCAGGCGCGCTTCGGCAGCCTCGACCTTTTCGTTTTCGGCGGCCCAGCGTAGCGCCAGCAGCTGGGCTCGCAGCTGGCGTTCCTCGGCCTTGAACTGCTTGTATTTCTCGGCGTTGGCGGCCTGGCGTTTGAGCACGCCCAGCCGCTGGGTGACTTCACCGATGAGGTCGTTGAGCCGGTCGAGGTTTTCGCGCGTGTGGCGCATGCGGTTTTCGGTCTCGCGCCGGCGTTCCTTGTATTTTGAGATGCCGGCGGCTTCTTCGAGCACCTGGCGCATGTCTTCTGGTTTGGCTTCGATCAGGCGATTGACCGCGCCCTGCTCGATTACCGCATAGTTGCTGCGCCCGCCCAGGCCGGTGCCCAGAAACAGGTCGATGACGTCGCGCCGCCGCGACTTCGTGCCGTTGATGTAGTAGCGCGAGCCGCCGTCGCGGGTGAGCTCACGCTTGACCGAGATTTCACTGAAGGCGCCGTACTGGCCGGTCAGCGTGGCGTCGCTGTTGTCGAACTTGAGCTCGACCGAGGCCCGACCGACCGGCTTGCGCGCCTTGGAGCCGTTGAAGATGACGTCTTCCAGCGCTTCGCCGCGCAGCTGGCGCGCGCTCGATTCGCCGGTGACCCAGCGCACGGCATCGATAACGTTGGACTTGCCGCAACCGTTGGGCCCGACCACGCCGGTAAGGTTGGAGGTCAGCGCCAGCGTTGCCGGGTCGACGAACGACTTGAAACCCGCCAGCCGGATTGAGGTCAGACGCATGGGCGCACTGCCCCGCTCGCGCACCGGTCGCGTCGACGTACGATCTCGTCGCGTTGTGAAATACGGCGGCGCAAATCTGCCTCCGGCTGGGTGGGCGAACGCAAAGCCCGCTAGTGTAACCTAGGGAAGCGCTGCATAACCTCTCGCGGGTCGCGTTCGAGTCCTCACAGACGGTGCGGCAAGGCGTCCAGGCGCAGCGCCTGCCTGATTGGCAGGTCAAGCCTGGCAACGCAGCCGCGGCGTCTGTGAGGCCGAACCTCTGCGGGCCGCCGGCTTTGCGCACGCTTGATCGGCGTCAGTGTTCGCTACCGTGCACCAAGCACGCTACGCTCTCACTTCCTTGCCAATCGCGCGCAAAGCACGCCGGCGCGACCGCGACAGGTTGTACAGAGCTTCCTTAGCCCACTTGTTAGCGACCAAAGCGCGCACGACGGAGAACCGATGTCGACCCAACCGAGCCGCGATCTCGAAACCTTTCCCAACCCGAGCCCGGAGCGCGATTACACCATTCGTATGCGTATTCCGGAGTTCACCTGCCTGTGTCCTAAGACCGGCCAGCCCGACTTTGCGACGCTGTATCTGGAGTATGTGCCGGAGGCGAGCTGCGTGGAGCTGAAATCGCTCAAGCTCTATGTGTGGTCTTACCGCGACGAAGGCGCCTTTCACGAGGCCGTGACCAACCAGATTCTGGAAGACCTGGTAGCCGCGACCCAGCCGCGATTCATGCGCCTGCACGCCGAATTCTGGATGCGTGGCGGTATCGATACCAGCGTGATCGTCGATCACCGGGCCGACAACTGGCACCCCGGCACGCCGGTGCATCTGCCCTGAAGCGATCGACGCCCTGCCGGTGCCACACCTCGCGGCACCGGGAGAGGCGACAGGTCTAGCGCATCAAAATCAGGCTGTTGCCCTGAACGCGTACGCGGGTTCCGGGGCTGATGCTATCCGCCGTATCCACGCTCACGGTGCGTGAGCCGCCGGCGTCCATGGCCACGGCCACCTGGTAGATGGTCTTGCGCTTGATGCGCTTTTCCACTTCGCGACCCGCGAACACGCCGCCGAGGGTGCCCGCGACCTGGGCAATGGTCTTGCCCGAGCCGCTGCCGATCTGGCTGCCGACCACGGCGCCGGCCACGCCACCGGCGACGCTGCCAATCAGGCTCGGGTCGCCGTTGGTGGTGACCGGCGTGATCGAGCTGACCGTGCCGCAATCACCGCAGACCGGCTGCTCGTTGCTCTTGGCCTCTTCGCGGGCCTCGGCACGGGCCTGCTGGGTGGCGCTATCCGACTTCTTGGCCGCCTGCGTCTGGCGCTCTGCGGCTTCGCGTTTTTCGGTCTTGGCTTCGGCGACCTCTTTTTCCGCCGCCGCTTTATCTTCGCGCGCCTTCGCTTCGGCCTGGGCCTTTTCGGCGGCGTCGACCTTCGCCTGGGCTGCCTCGAGTTCGGCGTTCGCCTGTTCGAGCTGGGCCTGGGCCTGATCGCTGTCGTCCTGGGAGCAGGCGCTCAGCGCCAGCGTCATACAGCACAGCAGCACGGCAAACCATCGCAAGCTCGGGTTGTTCATGGGTTCTTCCCTGGGTTGTTCTACACTCATGCTTCGAAGCCGCGCGACCGTCCGAGTGGACGCCGGCGCGCGTCGAATTGCCCAAATTCTAGTCGAGCTACCCGAACGTACGATGAATCCGATTACCGAATTCAGCGCCGGCCCGTCCTATCTGCTGCGAGGGTTTCGCATGCTGGGCGAGCCGTCGCTGCGCCGCTACGTCGTGATTCCTATCCTCATCAATATCGTGCTCATCGCCGGCCTGGTTTCGTTGCTCGGCTGGCAGCTCGACAGCTGGCTGCATGCCTGGCTATCCGGCCTGCCGGACTGGCTCGCGTGGCTGGAGACCCTGCTGTGGTGGATCGGCGTGCTGCTGGCAACGCTGGCGTTCTGCTATATCTTCACCCTGCTCGCCAATCTGATTGCCAGCCCCTTCAACGGCCTGCTATCGGCCCAGGTGGAAAAGCTGGTGACTGGCCAGGCGCCCGAATCGGGTATGAGCCTGGCCGGCGAAATGGCCGACGGCCTGTTCGGCGAGCTGCGGCGGCTACGCTATTATCTGGGCCGCGCGCTGATGCTGGGCATCGTGAGCCTTGCCCTGTTCTTCATACCGGGGGCGAATCTGGCCATCGCGCCGATGTGGTTCGTGTTCGGTGCCTTCATGCTGTCGTTCGAGTATCTCGACCAGCCCATGGCCAACCGTGGGCTGCGTTTCGACGACAAGATCCTGCGCATGCGCGCGCGGCGCTGGCGCCACCTGGGCTTTGGCAGCCTGGTGACGTTAATGACCGCGCTGCCGCTGGCCAATCTCGTGGTGATGCCGGCCGCCGTGGTCGGCGCCACGCTGCTGTATCTGGAGTGTCACCCGAGCAGCGGTACCGCCCCAGTCAAACGCGGCGATTAATCGGCAGACGCCGGCGCCGCTTCGCCGTTGATGCGCCGCAGCACGTCCAGATTGACGTAGTCGAAATCAAAGCCGGGGGATTTGAGAATGGTCACCGGCAGATCCGGTTCGCCCAGCGAATCCAGCACCGCCGCGGCGCTGTCGAACACCTGATCGCGGGTATCGGCATTCACGGTGACCAACGCGGGCACGTGCGCGCCATGGGCCGCCCTTACGCCCGCATTCGAGTCCTCGATGGCAATACACTCGGCCGGCGCACAACCCAGGCGCTCACAGGCCATACGGTAAACGTCGGGCGCGGGCTTTTTATTGTCCACCTCGTCACCGCATACGGTCAGTTCGATATACGCCAACAGCTCGTCGCCCAGCGCATAGGCCAGGAACGGCTCGAGTGTCGCTCGGGTGGCATTGGTCACGATCGCGATACGCAGACCCGATTCGCCCGCTTCGCGAATCAGGCGTTCCACGCCAGCCCGAAGCGGCACCCGCCCCTTGCGCAAGCGGTCGCGAAAATAGCGCGACTTGCTCTGGTGCAGCTCCGCGACCCAGTTGTCGCGGTCCTCGCGCACGCGCTCGTCGTTCGGGCCCAGTTCGGGCTCGTAACTGTCGAGGTAGTGATTGATGCGTTCGCGGCCGCCGGAAATCAGAAGCAGCTTGCGATAGAGCTTCTTGGTCCAGCGCCAGTCCAGACCGTGTTCCTTGAACGCCCGGTTGTAGGCCGGCAGATGGCCCTCGGGTTCGGTATCGGCCAGAGTGCCGTCGACATCGAATAGCAGCGCGCCAAGCGTCATGGACAAAAAGCCGGAGACGGCCGGAGTTTGCAAGAGGCGCAAGTCTGCCAGAACCGTGCCAGGATCGCACGCCGCTCAAGAAAATCGTTGCACGGCCGTACTCCAGCATGCTAAACGTACGCGCTGTTATCTGACCCGAGGGCCGCATGCCTGCAACTCAGAAAGAATCGAAACTCGAGGCGCCTCAGCAATTTACGCCTTACACCCCGAAAGAGGGTGAAGAGTATATGAATGAGGCGCAGCGCGATCACTTCCGCCGAATCCTGATGAACTGGAAACGGGAGCTCATGGAAGAAGTCGATCGCACCATGCATCACATGAAGGACGAGGCGGCGAACTTCCCCGACCCGACCGATCGTGCGAGCCAGGAATCGGAGTTCAGCCTTGAACTTCGTACCCGCGACCGCGAGCGCAAGCTCATTCGCAAGATCGACCAGGGCATCTCCCGCGTCGATCGGGATGAATACGGTTTCTGCGATACCTGCGGTACGGAAATCGGTATCCGGCGCCTGGAAGCCCGGCCGACCGCGACCCTGTGCGTGGACTGCAAGAGCCTCGACGAAATCCGCGAGCGCCAGCTCGGCCGCTGACACACCCGTCGCACCGGCCCGAAACGCCCGCCCCGTGCGGGCGTTTTTATTGCCGCCGACTCAACGCCCTACGTTTGCACGCGCCGATCTGGCACAATCGTATTGCCGCGATGCAGCAAGCTGCGCGCTGCGCTATTTCTTTGTATGACGGGGCACGGGATGAGTGACAATACGCGCATCATCAAGAAGTATCCGAACCGACGACTCTACGATACGGAAGTCAGCCGCTACATTACTCTGGAGAATATTCGCCAGCTGGTGATTCGGGGCGAACACTTCACCGTCATCGACAAGCGCAGCGGCGACGACATCACCCGCAGCATCCTCCTCCAGGTCATCAGCGAGCAGGAAGAAGGCGGCGATCCGATTTTTCGGACCGAAGTGCTGCGCAACATCATCCGCTTCTACGGCGACTCCATGCAGAGCACCGTGAGTTCCTATCTGGAACTGTCGCTGGAGTTCTTCAGCGAGCAGCAACAGCAGTTCAAACA
This sequence comes from Salinisphaera sp. C84B14, assembly GCF_040361435.1. Taxonomy (NCBI): domain Bacteria; kingdom Pseudomonadati; phylum Pseudomonadota; class Gammaproteobacteria; order Salinisphaerales; family Salinisphaeraceae; genus Salinisphaera; species Salinisphaera sp. C84B14. The sequence continues at coordinate 273,171 of NZ_APNL01000003.1, forward strand.
CCGTGTGGCACGATTGCTGGACGTTAACAATCCACTCGCCGCCCTGCGCGAGCTCTCGCAGTATCAGGTCCCGATCTGGCGAACCGTACGGCGCGAATTCCTGGCCAACCTCAAGCGCAAGGAAAAGGACGGCGAACAGCCGCAAGTAACTGGCACGGATGCCGATAACAGCGATCAGGAAAAGCAATCGGACCGATAGAAACCGAACCAGATTTTTTCCAGAACGGATACTTGACTAAAGTCGTAGAGCGGGTATACTGCAACGCAACATCAGCAAACACGCTGAAACCGAATCTCCTCCGAAAGGCCTAACGGCCTTTCTCGCACCTTGCCCCCTTACCCTAGGGGGCTTTTTTATGGGCGCGATAAAAATAGCCTTGAGCAGGTTCTGCCGGAACACCGGACGATTCAATACCTTGACCGTCGACGCTTGTCTCGCCGCACACCTATTTCGCGCCGCCTTCAGTGGTGATTAACATGCCCTGTCCGGCACGGACGCTGCCGTAGGCCTGGATGGTCGCCTCGGCGCGGTGGCCGCGGTCGGCGCCGCGCTGGGTTTCGGTCTGGTGTTTTAGATGACCGAGTGCGAGCGAGGTCGCGTATTCGGTAGTGGACAGCTGAACGCGCAGCTGCGGCGGGCGGCAGCGAAGACGAGATAGTTATAACCGCCGGTCCCCTACCCGATGGTGGATAGGGCCTGGGTAATGAGACCCGATAGCGCCGCGTGGTGGGCATGTCAGCCGACCTGGCTTGCGAACCACGCCGGGGCATTGCCGGTA